>JAISQQ010000086.1 GCA_031274075.1 Accumulibacter sp. | reverse complement strand
CGACAAATCCCCCACCGGCGTTTGCAGCGCGGCCTTTTACAACGCATGGGCCAAAGAAGCCGCGCTGGTCTCGGAAAACCTGCAACAACAAGTCTTCTACAAGCGCCAGGCAAAGTGATTGGGGGGCAGAACCGGCTTGCGATCTTTTCTGGGAGCGCGGGGCACCCGCCCCGCAACAGCGGCGGCCGTGTCATGGCGCTGGCCAAAAGCGGGGCGGGCGCTCCACGCTCCCCAGGGCCATCGCACTCTCTCCGTGAACGTAAAATCGGCCGGTGTGCGTGAAGACAGCGACGGTTCCGCTGGGAGCGCGGGGCTTCTGCCCCGCAACAGCGGCGGTATCGCTCTCCCGGTCATTGCGGGGCAGAAGCTCCGCGCTCCCAGGTTCTTTCCATGTTACGCAACGCGCCACACGATTCAAGGGCCGTCGAATACGATGAGCGGCGGCTGTGCCGCCGGAGAGAACGACCGGCGGGAGGCGCTGCGCTTTCCCGCCCTACAGTCTGGCCGATGCCAACGACGCCACAGAGTGCAATGGCCCTGCCGCGCTCCCAGAGAAGATCGTGAACAGGTTCTCAGTGCGAACAGCGCCTATTTTTCCCCCGTCGTTCCGGCGCAAGCCGGTTCCAGAGGACAGAAGACAGAGGACAGAAGACAGAAGACAGAAGACAGAAGACAGAAGACAGAAGACAGAAGACAGAAGACAGAAGACAGAAGACAGAAGACAGTAATATTTGCGGGCGCGAAGCGCCCGGTAACTGGACTGTCCTCTGTCTTCTGTCCTCTGTCCTCTGGAAAACACTTAACCCAAAACACTCTGATGCAATGAACGTACTGAACGCACTGAACGCGCAGGCCCTGCCGCCGGGCGAGGCTTTCTTCGACGAACTGGCGGCGCGCGTGCTGGCGCGCCATGCCGGGCCCGATCTCTCGGCCTGGCGTATTCTGGCGCCGGCGCTGCCGGTCGCCGCTGGATTGCGCGCGGCGCTGGCGCGCGCGGCGTCCGGTCCGCTGCTGCTTCCCCGTTGCGACACGCTGCGCAACTGGGCGAGCAACGCGCCGCTCGACGCTATCCCGCGGGCCTTGCCGGAAAGCGAGCGCCGGGTGCTGCTGCACGAGGCTTTGCGCCAGCGGGGCTGGTTCGACGAAACGGCGCTGTGGGGCATCGCCGCCGAAATGGCCGGGCTGTTCGACGAGTTGACAGCGGCAGCGGTGCCACTGCCCGGCGACGAGGCGGGGCTGGCCGAACAATTGGGGCGGGCCTACGCGCTGCGCGCCTCGACGCCGCTCGCTTTCGAGGCGCGTGTCGTTTACGAGCTGTGGCGGGCGCTGGGCGCGGCCGGCGCGCCCGACGCGGCGGCGGTCTATCGCCTGCGCCTGGCCGAACTCGCCCGGCGCGCCGCGCGGGCGGATACTTCCTGGCCGCTGCTGGTGCTGCTCGACGCCGCGCCGGACGAAGCGCTCGATCCGGCGGAGCGCGATTTTCTCTGCCGCTACGGGGCGGCGCAGCCGCTGCTGGTGTTTTATCCGCAGCCGCGCGAAGCCTGCCCGACCCCGCTGCTGGCGACGCTCGCCGCCGCTTGGCCGCCTGGCCCTGGCGCGGCGTCCCTGCCGCTGCGCGAACGCGCGCGCGCGCTGGCGCGGCAGTATCCGGCGGGAACGCTGGCCGGGCGTCTGGCGCTGATGCCGGCCGCCGGGCGCGAACAGGAGGCGCGGGCGGCGGTGGCGCAGGTCGGCGCCTGGCTCCAGGAGGGTTTGCGCCGCATCGCGCTGGTCGCGCAGGACCGTCTGACGGCGCGGCGCGTGCGCGCGCTGCTGGAACGCGAGAAGGTGCTGGTCAGCGACGAAACCGGCTGGCTGCTGTCGACCTCGCGCGCGGCGGCGACGGTCGACGCGCTGATCGAGGTGGCGGCCGGTCAGGCCTATTACCGCGATCTGCTCGATCTGTGCAAATCGCCCTTCGTTTTTTCCGACATCGCGGACGATGAGCGTAAACGCGCGGTCTTCGGCCTGGAAGCGGCGATCCGCGCGGCCTCGGTCAAGTCCGGGCTGGCGCGCGTCCGCCGCGCGCTGCTCGAATCGGCCACGCCGGACAAGCGTTCCGGATTCGCGCTGCTCGATCGCGTCGAGGCCGCGACGGCGCTGCTGCGCGCCGGGCCAACGCCGCTGGCGCGCTGGCTGGGGCGGCTGCACGCGGCGCTCGACACGGTCGGCGCGTTGGATGCGCTGGCCGCGGACGCCGCCGGCCAAACGCTGCTCGATCTGTTGGCGGCGCGGCGCGCGGAACTGGCCGGAAACGCCGCGTTGTTTTCCTTTGCCGCCTGGCGCGACTGGCTCGACCACGAATTCGAAGCCGCCAGCTTTCGCGACAGCGGCATCGCCAGCCCGATCGTCCTGGCGCCGCTCAAGGCCGTCTGCCTGCGCGGTTTCGAGGCCGCGCTGCTGCTCGGCGGCGACGCCAGGCAACTGTCGCCGGCGGGGCAGGCCGCGTTCTTCAACGCCTCGGTGCGCCGCGAGCTCGGCCTGCGCACGCGCGAGGACGATCAACGCGAACTCAAGCGCCGGCTCGAACTGCTGCTGGCGATGACGCCGCGCGTGGCGGTGACTTGGCAGGCGCAGCGCGACGGCGAGGCCAATCCGCTGGCGTCCGAACTGTCGCTGCTGTCCACGCTGCATCTCCTGGCGTGGAACGATGACCTGCAACGGCGTCCGCCGCCTCCGCGCGACGCGACCGGGGTCGACGCGGCCACCGCGCCGCGTGCGGCGGAACGCGCCGCGCCGCTCGCGCCGCCGGCGCTGATTCCGGGCCGTGTTTCGGTCAGCGGCTACGCCAGCCTGGTCGCCTGTCCGTACCGTTTCTTCGCCCGCCACGTGCTCGCTCTGGGCGAAATGGACGAGGTCAGCGAAGACATGGACAAGGGCGACTACGGCGAGCGGGTGCACCGCGTCCTGGAGCGCTTCCACGCGCAACATCCGCTACTTTCCGCCCTGCCGGAAGACGAGGCGCTGCAAGCCTTGCGCGAGTGTACGGAGGGTGTTTTCGCGCCCGCCGTCGCCGACAACTTCCTGGCCATTGGCTGGCGTTTGCGCTGGGAAAAGCGCCTGTCTTCGTATCTCGCCTGGCAGCGCGCGCGCGAGGCGGAAGGCTGGCGCTGGGAAAAAGCCGAAACGCGCGTCAGCCGCGAACTGCCGCTGGAACACGGCGGCAACGTCGAACTGTACGGGCGCATCGACCGCGTCGATCGCCGCGGCGCCGAGGCGGCGCTTTACGATTACAAGACGCGATCGGCCAAGGCCGTCCAGGAGCGCCTCGCCGACGACGTACAATTGCCGGCCTACGCCTTGATGCACGGCGAGGCTCTCCAGGCGGCCTATATCGCGCTCGACGGCGACGAGGTCAGCGCCGTGGCGGCGGTCGATGGCCCGCAAGCCTTGAACGAAGCCGCCGCCCGGCAAGGCGAGCGGCTCGCCGCCGTGTTCGACGCCATGCGCGCCGGCGCGCCGCTGCCGGCGCATGGCGTCGACAGCGTTTGCCAATGGTGTGAAATGAGCGGTTTGTGCCGATCAGGGGACAGATGACAGGTGACAGAAGACAGAGGACAGTTCAGTTACCGGGCGCTTCGCGCCCGCAAATATTACTGTCTTCTGTCCTCTGTCATTTGACCTCCGTCCTCTGAGAAGCTGTTTTAGAAATCAGAAAGACGTTTGAGAAGCCGATGGATCATCCAGGGTAGGGCGCGCTCTCCGAGCGCGCCGGGGGGCGGCGGTTTCGGAGAAACCGCCCTACCTTCCCCCCAGGGCTTGAATTGAGGTTTTTGGGATCAAAGCATTTCTCGTACTAATTTTTTTAAAACAGCTTCTGAAGCAAAAAGGAATCCTTGTGTTCGAGTTGTTCGAGAAAACCGTCGATCCCTACCCTGGATCGCCGCCGCCCGCGCCGCCGCGCGGTTTCATCGCCTTTGTCTGGCAGGGCACCGAGGGGATGCGCGGGCTGATCGGCGGGATGATGATCTGCACCGGCATCGTCGGCGCTTTCGAGGCTCTGCTGTTCGCCATGCTGGGCAAGGTGGTCGACTGGCTCGCGGCGATCGAACCCGCGCGTCTGTGGGAAGAGGCCGGAGGCCGGCTGCTGCTGCTCACCGGGGTCATCGCCGCCAGCGTCGTGGTCGCCTTGCTGCAAACCCTGATCAAGCACCAGGCGCTGGCGGGCAATTTCGCCATGCGCCTGCGCTGGAATTTCCATCGGCTGATGCTCGGGCAGAGCATGAGCTTTTTCCAGGACGAGTTCGCCGGGCGCGTCTCCGCCAAGGTGATGCAGACCGCGCTGGCGGTGCGCGACACCTGCTTCATCGTCACCGACATCCTGGTTTTCGTCGTCATCTATTTCATCACCCTGGTGCTGGTGCTCGGCGGCTTCGACGGCTGGATGCTGGCGCCGCTGTTCGGCTGGCTCGCCTGCTACCTGTGCTCCCTGCGCTACTTCGTGCCGCGCCTGGCGCGGGTGTCGAAAGACCAGGCCGACGCGCGCGCCTCGATGACCGGGCGGGTGACCGACGCCTACACCAACATCGTCACGGTCAAGCTTTTTTCCCACGCCGGGCGCGAGGCGGGTTACGCGCGCGAGGCCATGCAGGAGTTCCTGCTCAACGTCCACGGCATGATGCGGCTGGTGAGCGGCATCCAGGTCGTGCAGTTCGCCATGGCCATGGGGCTGGTCGTCGCCACCACCGGCACGGCGCTGTGGCTGTGGACGCGCGGCGAAATCGGCGTCGGCGCGCTGGCGGCGTCCACGGCGATGGCGCTGCGCTTGAACGGCATGTCGCATTGGATCATGTGGGAAATGGCGCAGTTGTTCGAGAACGTCGGCACGGTGCAGGACGGCATCAACACGCTGGCGCGCCGGCATCAGGTGACCGACCGGATTGACGCCCGCGCGCTCGCGGTGACGCGCGGCGAGATCCGCTTCGAGCGGGTCGGCTTTTCCTACGGCGCGCGCCCGGAGGCGGACGGCGGCCGCCCGCGCGTGATCGACGATCTCGACCTCGTCATCCGGCCGGGCGAGAAGATCGGCCTCGTCGGGCGCTCGGGCGCGGGCAAGTCGACCATCGTCAACCTGCTGCTGCGCTTCTACGATCCGGAAGCCGGGCGCATCCTCATCGACGGCCAGGACATCGCCGCCGTCACCCAGGAAAGCCTGCGTGCCCAGATCGGTATGGTGACGCAAGATACTTCGCTGCTGCACCGCTCGGTGCGCGACAACATCCTCTACGGCCGCCCCGACGCCGGCGAGCTGGAGATGCGGGAAGCGGCGCGCCGCGCCGAGGCGCATGACTTCATCCTGATGCTCACCGATCCCAAGGGACGGCGCGGCTACGACGCCCACGTCGGCGAGCGCGGCGTGAAACTCTCCGGCGGGCAGCGCCAGCGCGTCGCCATCGCGCGCGTGATGCTCAAGAACGCGCCGATCCTGCTGCTCGACGAAGCCACCAGCGCGCTCGACTCCGAGGTCGAGGAGGCGATCCAGAAAAGCCTCTACCGGCTGATGGAGGGCAAGACCGTGGTGGCGATCGCCCACCGCCTGTCGACCATCGCGGCCATGGATCGTCTGATCGTCATCGACCGCGGCCGCATCGTCGAAGAAGGCGACCACAAGCGCCTGCTCGCGCAGGGCGGCCTCTATGCCCGCCTGTGGGCGCGGCAAAGCGGCGGTTTCCTCGGCGACGAATCCGGCGACGACGAAAGCGAAATGGCCGAAATGGAGTTTTAGCTTTTCCAGAAGACAGAGGACAGATGACAGTTCAGTTACCGGGCGCTTCGCGCCCGCAAATATTACTGTCTTCTGTCCTCTGTCTTCTGTCCTCTGAACAGCCAAAATGGGTATTTTGGTAAATCTACACCAGCAGTCCATTATGGCTATAATGGGAACGTCCAACGCCTCTGCGGGAGTTTTCCATGACCTTGAGCACGACCCTGGACGTCAGCCCGCCTGATGTCCTGACGCAGTTGCCGCGCACACCGGCTTCCGATGTCAAGAAGCTTGGCTGGCGCGGTTTGATGAAGCTTGTCAGGCGCAACGGCAAGACGGTCATCACCAACCACGACGAGCCTGAAGCCGTCATCCTCTCGACCGAGGAATACGCCGAAATCATGCGACTCGCGCAGCAGTCCGCGGCGAAAACCGAATCGGCGCTGCGGGCGCTGCGGCAGCGTTTCGATCTGCGCCTGGCCGCGCTTCAGGCGCCGGACGCGGGCGAGCGGCTGCGAGCGGTCATGCGCGCGCCCGCCCGGCTGGAAGGCAAGGTCAAGGCGGGCGCGAGCCATTGACGGGCGCGGCGGCGACCCGTCCCGTCCTGTATGTCCTGGCCGGCGTCAATGGGGCGGGCAAAAGCTCGATTGGCGGGTACCTGCTGGAACGCGCGGGGATGGGCTGGTTCAATCCCGACACCTTTGCCCGCGAACTGGCGGCCGAGTCAGGCTGCGGCCAGACGACCGCCAACGCCCTGGCCTGGGCGGAGGGGATGCGCCGCCTGGATGAGGCGGTCGCCCACGGCCAGAGCCACGCCTTTGAAACCACCTTGGGCGGCAATACCGTCGTCCGCAAGATTCTGGACGCTTCGCGCACCCACGACGTGCTGATCTGGTTCTGCGGCCTGGCGTCCCCCGAACAGCATCTGGCGCGAGTCCGCGCCCGCGTATCCGCAGGCGGGCATGACATTCCCGAAGCGAAAATCCGTGCCCGCTACCCCGCGGCGCAACTGAACCTGATCGCGTTGATGCCGCATCTCGCCCACCTGCAAATCTACGACAACAGCGCCGACGCCGCTCCCGGCGCGGCCATCCCCGATCCAGTCCTGCTGCTGGAAATGGCGGCCGGACGCCTCATGGAACCGGCTCCCGGCGACGCCGCCTGGAAAAACACGCCGGAATGGGCCAGAGCGCTGGCGGAAGCCGCCCTCGATCTCTCCGCGTCGCAGGTGGCGGGTGACGGGTGACAGTAACTTGTGGCGCTTCGCGCCGGAACCCCTGTTAGCTGAATTCCGTTGCCCGACAAAAAGGCCAGAAACCCTGTATTTACTGGGTTTGCTGGCCTTTTTTGGAGTATCCGTTGGTAGGCGCGATTGGACTCGAACCAACGACCCCCACCATGTCAAGGTGGTGCTCTAACCAGCTGAGCTACGCGCCTTCAGTGTCGCCAAACTACCCGCGACAACGAGGAAGGGCGCATTATACGTTGCTTCCCGGGCAAGTCAAGATTTGGCGTCCGTCGAAC
>JAISQQ010000058.1 GCA_031274075.1 Accumulibacter sp. | reverse complement strand
GAATTCTGGGGGATGCTGCTCGCGCATTACGTGGTACGCAAGCTGATGTTGGAAGCCGCTCTGGCACGCACCCGATCTCCGGATCGGCTCAGTTTCAAGCACGCGCTAACGCTCATCCGCCGAAAACTCCCCGCCAGTGGCGCCCTTCCCCCCTGAGCGCTTCCCATCCTGGTGGTGCCACCTTGTCGAAGAAATGGCGCGAGGTGTGCTCACCAGCCCAAGAGGCCGGACCAACCCCCGGGTCGTCAAGCGACGGTGCAAGCAATTTCCTTCACGCAAGGGGAACGAAACGCTCAATCTGAGGTATCACTGGACCGTGGAAATTGTTAAGGGAACGGCATTGGGGACAGACCACGATTAATCTCGTTTTCAATTTTTCCCTCGTTGCGTTTTCATATCCTTCTCTTCTCCGTTCCTCCCCACTCCCGCTTGTTTTTCGCTCCGCTGAATTTCAAGCCAAGCCTTCCTCTCACGCCGCCATTTCCCAACAATCGTCGTTGCCCACTTTCCGCAGCAAGCGTAGTCCGCAATGTCTGCCGAATGTCCGCCGCCACTTTCGGACCCATTGCAGCCAGAGCCTTTTCAGGGGAAGCCCAAAAATTCCTGGCGGGCATTCTCAGAATAATAGGAGACAGACCACGATTAATTCCCTGGACGGCGGGGCATGGCGAGGGACGCAAGTGAGAAAGAGATGACGCATCAAAGATTACCCCAAATTTTATCGTAGTCTGTCCCTTATTGTTCCTTGTTGTTCCTTATTGTTCAAGGACTTGAATATAAAAGATTTTTGACGACTATTTACGATATTTGCGGAGGCGATGGCCCGGTTCAAGGCTTGCCTGGCGCCAGGTTTTCCGGAACGCCGGGGCGCGCCTTTCGCGTCCGGGGGAGCGCTTGGCGCGGCCATGAGATAAGCCACGGGCTTTGCCGTTTTTGTTCTCCAGCGCGACGTCCAGGGGAAGACGGCCTTTGCCGTCCGCTTGGCGAGGGTCCGCTCCCGCGCGCAGCAGCAGGGGAACGGCGTCCGCGTTCTCCTCATCCGAGGCGGCGTGGGTCAGCGGCGTCCAACCGCTGCCCGTGACCAGATTGACCTTGGCCCGGCCTCCGCTCTTGAGAAAAAGCTCCGTGCGCTCCCTGTCGGACAGGCCGAACAGCAGAGGGGAGTAGCCCTCCATGTTTTCCGTGTCCACCCTGGCGCCGGCGGCCACCAGCTATCGGGCGATCAGCGTTCCGGCATCATCCGCCGAACCGCAGGCGGACGCCCAGTGCAGGGGCGTTTCTCCATTGTCGTTACGGAGATCGGGGGCGGCCCCGCCCGCCAGCAGAGCCTGCACTTTCAGGGGAAAGCCGTTGTAGGCGGCATAGTGCAGGGCGCTGACTCCGTCCCGCGCGTTGGCATCGGCCCCGGCCTCCAGCAGCAGGGTAATGACCGCCGGTTCGTCCTTCAGGAAGGACGGGAAGTCCGGTATTTGCACAGCGGCATGGAGCGCGCTGTTCATCGCCTCCTTTTTGCCGTCGATGGTCGCGCCGGCCTCAAGCAGATCTTTCAGGGGGCCTGTCCGGCTGCGCTTGGCCGCGGTCGCGAGGGCGACGCGGAAGGCTTCGGGGACGAAGGAGCCGGCGGCCTCCAGAAGCGTCCGCGCCAGAACGAGATCGGACGCGTCGTTAGCGGCATAATCGCGCAACAGGGAAGGGACGCGCTTTTCCCCG
Organism: Accumulibacter sp.; assembly: GCA_031274075.1. Lineage (GTDB taxonomy): Bacteria > Pseudomonadota > Gammaproteobacteria > Burkholderiales > Rhodocyclaceae > Propionivibrio. The sequence goes on along the minus strand of JAISQQ010000058.1, from coordinate 3,727 downwards.
CCGACCAGGCCGCCCGCCTTGAGCAGATCACGGGCCAGATCGTAGGCTTCGCGGCTTACGGCGATATCCAGGGCGCTGTCCTTGTACCTGTTGACCCTGTCGATGCGCGCGCCCGCCGCCAGCAGCATGCGCCCGGCTTCCGTGTTGCGGTAAAAGGCCGCCTTCATGAGCGGGGTTTCCTGCTCATGCGCTTGTGTGGAATTGACGTCCGTCCCGGCTTCGAGGAGCGCCCGGAAGACTGCGGGCTGGAACGCCGCCGGTTCGCTGCCGGCAAGATAGTGCAGGGGCGTGCCCAGATACCACGTAGCCGCCCCAATGTCCGGCCTATAGCCGAGCACGGCTTCCAGCACGCCGGGGTGGGGGTTGCGCGACGCCGCGAGAAAGGCCTCGGAATTCAGGTCCGTCACCTTGCATCCGGCCTGGACCAGCAGATGGATCACTTCCGGATAAAGGGTGACGCGGGCGGCCTCGGTGAGCGCCGTGAACTCGTACCGGATGGTGCGTTTCCCGGTCAAGAATTCCTTGTCGAACAGCAGGAACGGAAGGAACAGGGGAAGCGCCTGGGAGGCCGGACCGGGACCGGTGCGCGGGGCGGACACGACTTTCTTGACGACCCGTATCCCCGCCAGGGAACGCCCGCCGATGATTTCGCGCACCTCCTCCGGTGTCGCCACCTGGTAAAAGCTGGGCCAGAAGACCGCTTCTTCGGGATGGGCGCGCGCCAGCGTCAGGATGTCGTCGTGGTGTTCCAACAGGCGCTTTCTTTCCCGTTCGCTGGGTTCCGCCACAAGGGGCAGCGGCTTGCCCGCGGCGTCGAGGATGCCCGCGCGCACGGCAAAGCCCTGCTCGCCCAGGGTCAAGAGGTCGTGAATCTGCTCGCGGGGGATGCCGGCCTGGACCAGCACTCGGGCGCCGTGGGGTTTCCTGCTGTGCACGGCTTGCGACGCCGCGCGCAGGGGACTGAGGCCGCCAGCCGCCTCCGAAGGGCTGAAGCCCAGTTCCAGCAGGTATTCCACCAGATCCGCGCGGTCGACGTAGGAGTTCAGCGCCGCGAACATGAGGTGATTGTTCCGGGTGGAATAGCCGGCGCCGGCTTCCACCAGCATCCGGGCGACGGAGCCGCTCAGGCCGGATTCGCAGGCCCGGGTCAGATAGCCCCGCGCCCCTCCTAGCTTGCCGTGGGCGCGCAACAGGCGGCCGAGCACGGCAGGATCGGGCGCGTCGGGCGGATCGGGCCCTTCCGGATTTTCCGCGCTCTTGTAGCGCCGACTGTAGTCATTGGGATAGCGCCGGGTGAGGGCGCAAAGCAGCATGGCATTGCCCTTGCCGTCCTTGCCCGTGGGATTGACTCTGGCATCCAGCAGCAGGGCCGCCGCCTTGTTTTGCCCGGCGGACAAGGCGCGGCACAGGGCGTCCTGGTCGGGCGCGACGCCGTGGGCGAGGAGCAGCCCGGCCTTGACGGCGGCTTCCCGCGGCTCGATCAGGACGCCCCTGTCCTCGTAGAAGCCTGTGTATCCCAGAAAAAGCTTCCAGACGTTTCTGCCAGCCAAGGGCCTGGCGCCCGCCTCCAGCAGGGCCTTGAGGTGCTCGACCCGGCCCGGCCGCGTGGCCGCCAGTTCCAGAGCGGTGAACGGGGCGCCCAGTTTCACGCGCGCGTCAAGTTGCGGCTTGTGGCGCAGCAGGGCGCGCAGCACGGCGGGATTGGGATTGAGCACGGCGAAATGCAGGGCGGCGGAAAGGTCCTGCTCCTCCTCACCCCAGCCCGGATAATCGACACGTCTGAAGCTCACCCGCACCTGCGTTTCGTCGTTGACGCCGCTCCCGGCCCGGATCAGCACGTCCATCATTTCGGGGTAGGGCGAGTGGCGCGCGGCCAGCATGAGCGGCGTCAGGGTCGTGCGATCGTCGGGATATTTTTTTCCGTTCTGATCCCTGCCAGGGAATGCCCGGCGATCAGGGCGCGGACCTGCGCCGGGGTGGCCGCTTCCCAATAGCCGGGCAGGGTCAGGATATTCACGATTTCCGGAGGCGGCGCGGCAAGGACGGCGGGCGCAAAGGCCAGCGCCCAGAACAAGAGGACAAGGCGAAAGGCACCGGCAGCGCTGGAGTTTCGATTCATGCCGTTGGTAAATATCTTTTCAGCGGTCTGGGCTGGAAACGGATTCGCAAACAGGGGCGGTGGGAGGCGGAGCGGGAACAGCAAGAAAAAGTGTCGCCTGATCGGAGGCATAGGATACTCCTCTTTATTCATTCGTGCTTTTCCTGGCTACGCGCTCCGACCAGTGGTATGCCTCAACTCCAAGCTTGTTTTGGACACCCGCATGTTCCTGGTCGTGTGTTTTACGATCTCTCTCTATCATTTCATGTCATCGAGAATCTGAGATTGGAGCCAGAACTCCCTCGTGGCCACGCCGTACAGCGGAATGGTTTTGATGGGAGGAAGGTCTCTCAACCAGAGCACGGGCACATTGACTTTCACGAACGATCCTGTCAAATCCGCGAAGACTTCCGCTTGGCCACGGTTACGGAATGGTTTCGTTATCGGTTCTCCTGACCTGTTTTGTACGATCCACCCCTCACGGGCGAGTTCAACTCGACGGGTATCGCCCCGAACCGACATACTGGTCTGCGTCAGTTCGAGATCGAGCGCCTTGGCAATCAATCGAGCCGCATCAGGCAAGGCAGAGCGATAAAGTGCCTCCGGTGGCCCATAGCCTCTCCAACGCGCGGATTGGAGTTCAGCCGTACTCCAAGCCACCCCATCCAGATTTTGGATCTGTGCCCACCACAGCATCAATTTCAATGCCAATAGTGGCCAATCCTTCCGAAAAGGTGCTTCAGGGGGCGGCTGCTTGTCTTGCTGTAAGAAATCACGCTTGCTTGCCGCATGAAGATCAGCATGCCAATCGCTCTGGATTTCGTCTAAAAACAGCACCCGCCGTCCGTCGTCAATTTTACGAATCCCCGTTCGGATATGCACAAGAACATTTCGCGTCTGAAAATGGCGCGGAGTGTAACAACCAGGCCAATCGTCGAGTTGAATCAATATCTCCCGATAGCCGTCGCTTCCCGGCAGGGAATGCTTTTCCCATTGCGACAAGGCATGTTCCCTGCCCATTGACGAGAAGTGCCTGTTGATTCTGGATTCGGCGTATTCAATGGCGTCCTCCGGCGAATCAAACCCTTCCTCGGATTGATCGATAGCCTTACCCTTGTCATCGAGTACCCACCACCAATCCTGTCGCCACGTCAACAGGTCAACGTTGAACAGGTCGCCCTTGTAGCGGGTGAAGAGGTGACAACGCACGACAGACCAACCCAATGCCCGATGCCGATAACGAATGACATACCAACTGCTGTCCTCTTTGCTTCCCTTCAGGCCGCGCTCTTTATATTCTTTTCTGGATATTAACTGGCAGCACTCATTCCACCCAGCCTTCGTCCTGAAACCAAAGTGCGATTCGCAGACAAACTTCGGCATTACATGGCAAAGATTGATCAAGCGGACAAGCTCGGCCTGATATAGTATTTCCCCCGCAAACCTTTCGAGGCGAATCAGCACGCCTGACTCATCCAGTTCCTCTGGCTTCACTCCTTTGCCAGTCATGGATCGCAGGGTGGCTGCCCATTGTTCGGCATGGGCGCGTTGCAAGTCCAGTCCCCGAATCAAACTCGGCAGCGATGAAGCCACCGGTAGCCGAGCCAACTCGATGCTGTAAAGGTTTTT
>JAISQQ010000024.1 GCA_031274075.1 Accumulibacter sp. | reverse complement strand
CAGGCGTTGCCGGGCGAGTTGGTAAATGTCGGCCAGCCATTTGCCGTCGCTGGCCGGCTGGAACGCGCGCGCGGCGTCCGCGTCGGCGGCGGCGAAGGCTTCGCGCACCTCGTCGCCGACCTCGAAGGCTTGCGGGCCGATGGCTGGGCCGAGCCAGGCCATCAGTTCGCCGCCGGGCACGTCCATCGCCGCCACCGTCGCTTCCAGCACCCCGGCGAGCAGGCCGCGCCATCCGGCGTGCGCGGCGGCGGCGACCGTTCCGGCGGCGTCGCAGAACAGCACCGGCAAGCAGTCGGCGGTCATGACCGCGCAGGCAACGCCGGCTTGCCGCGTGAACGCCGCGTCGGCTTCCGGCGGATACGGCCCGGCGTCAAGCGCCGCGTCGATCACCCGCAGGCCATGCACCTGCCTGAGCCAGACTGGCCGCAGGCCAATCCGCCGGCAAACGCTTTCGCGGTTGGCGGCGACCGCCGCCGGATCGTCGCCGACGTGGTCGCCGAGATTGAGGCTGGCGAAGACGCCGCGGCTCGAACCGCCCCGCCGGGTCGTGACCAGGCTGCCGACCCGGGCTGGCGCTGGCCAGTCGGGAAGGATCCAGTCCGCGTCATGCGTCATCTTCATCGCCGTCCTCGCTTTCGCCGCCGCCACCATCACCATCACCGTCACCATCGCCGTCACCGCGGACGTAGATGATTTCGGGGCCGTCCGCGCCGTCGTCTTCCTCATTCTCTCCGCCCCGATCCCAGGCGTCTTCCTGCTCATCCTTCTCCGCCGCGCGGGCGGCCAGGGTCCGCTCGCGGGCGGCGGCGATCAGTCCGGCCATGTCTTCCGGCGGCTCGGATTTCCATAGCATCGGCTTGCCCGTCGCCGGATGGATGAGTCCCAGACGCCGCGCGTGCAGCGCCTGGCGCGGAAACGGCGGGCCGGCGGGGACGCGGCGGATGCCGCCGCCATAGACCGGGTCGCCGACCAGCGGATGCCCGATCGACGCCAGATGCACGCGAATCTGGTGCGTCCGCCCGGTTTCCAGCGCGCATTCGACGAGCGTGCAGTCGATGAAGCGTTCGACGACGCGGTAGTGCGTGCGCGCCGGCTTGCCTTTGCCGGACACCGCCATCTTGGTGCGCTGCGCCGGATGGCGGCCGATCGGCGCGTCGACCGTGCCGCCGCGCTCGACGACGCCGCGCGCCAGCGCGTGGTAATAGCGCTTGACGGCGCGCGCCTGGAGCTGGCGCACGAGATCGGTTTGCGCCTCCAGCGTGCGGGCGACCACCATCAGCCCGCTGGTGTCCTTGTCGAGCCGGTGCACGATGCCGGCGCGCGGCACCCTTTCCAGCGCCGGATCGTAATGCAGCAGGGCGTTCTGCAGGGTGCCGCTCCAGTTGCCGCTGCCCGGATGCACGACCAGGCCGGCCGGCTTGTCGATGACGAGGATCGCCTCGTCCCGATGCACGACGTTCAGGGCGATCGCCTCCGGAGACGAGGGCAAGGCGCGCTCGTCCGGCGCTTCGTCCATCGCGACGAACTCGCCGCCGCGCAGCTTGCGCCGGGGCTCGCGGACGATTTCACCGTCGACGCGCACCCGCCCTTCCCGAATCCAGCCCTGCAGCCGGCTGCGCGAATGCCGCGGCCAGAGCCTGGCCAGGCCCAGATCGAGCCGCAGGCCGCCGTCCTCGTCCGGCACCCGCAAAGCCTGGGAAGCCCGGGAAACGTTTGCGCTATAATCGGCGCGTTCTTCACCCTGCTCTCGAACAGGGCCTTGGCTTGCGCCGGTCTTTTCTTCTGGAACATTCATCATGCGTAGTTTAGCCGTAAGCGCGCTTCTTTTCCTTGCCACGTTCCTCGCCGGCTGCGGGCTCCTGCCCGAGGTCAAGGACGAGACCGTCGGCTGGTCGGCCAACCGGCTGTATACCGAGGCCAAGCAGGCGCTTGGCGAAGGCGCCTACGACAGGGCCATCTCCCATTACGAGAAGCTCGAATCGCGTTTCCCGTATGGCCGTTTCGCCCAGCAGGCGCAGATCGACCTGGCGTATGCCTACTGGAAATCCGGCGAGAAGGAATCCGCCCTCGTCGCCTGCGAGCGCTTCATCAAGCTGCATCCGAACCACCCGAACGTCGACTACGTCTATTACCTGCGCGGACTGATCGACTTCAACGAGGATCTGGGGCTGCTGGGCCACATCAGCCGGCAGGACATGACCGAGCGCGACCCCAGGGGCGCGCGCGAATCGTTCGAAGCCTTCCGCGAACTGATCACCCGCTTCCCGGACAGCAAGTACACGCCGGACGCCACGCAGCGCATGACCTACCTGGTCAGCGCGCTGGCCCAGCTCGAAGTCCATGTCGCCCGCTACTACATGAAGCGCGGCGCCTACCTGGCCGCCATCAACCGCGCCCAATTCGCGGTGAAAGCCTATCCCGACGTGCCCGCCACCGAGGAAGCCCTGTTCATCCTGGTCCAAGCCTACGACCAACTGGGCATGGAAGACCTGCGCAACGACGCCGAACGCGTCATGCGCCAGAATTTCCCGAACAGCGTCTATTACGCCCGCGGACTCGATCGCCCGGAACCGTGGTGGAAGCTGTGGTGATTCTCTCTGGCGATTCCTCGAATTACTCCGAATTCAAGCGCAAAACGCGAGGCTTGGGTTATAATCGCCGCCTGTCGGGGCGTAGCGCAGCCTGGTAGCGCACTTGCATGGGGTGCAAGGGGTCGCGAGTTCGAATCCCGCCGCCCCGACCAATGAAATCAAGCACTTGGGCCAGTC
>JAISQQ010000473.1 GCA_031274075.1 Accumulibacter sp. | reverse complement strand
TGGAAGGCGAAGCTACGCTTTGCCTTCCAACGCAAGAATCAGCGGCAAAAAGTAGATTTTTACTTTTGGACGTTTACTTCTTACTTTTGGACGTATACCTATGAATCTCGAAGACCTTTTTTCGGTCGTCCCGCTGACGGAAGCGATCACCAAACTGCCTGTGCCGCCCGGCCTGGTCGGTTCGATGAACCTCTTTGTCGAATCCGGCATCCGCACCACCACGATTGCTCTCGAGCTGAGGAACGGCAAGATCACCCTGGTGCCCAACCGGCGCAGGGAGCCGCTCGTGGCGCCGGCAGGCTGAGGAACGGCAAGATCACCCTGGTGCCCAACCAGAGCCGCCTGACCGAACCGGCGCCGCGCGCGACCGACAAGCGCAAGGTGATCACGCTCACCGCCGCGCACCTGCCCGCGTCCGCCGTGGTGCTGCCGGAAGACGTCCAGGACGTGCGCGCCTTCGGCTCGGAATCCGTGGAGGCCGGCCTGCAGGCGCAGGCGACGGTGATCAACGAAAAGCTGGCCGCGATGAAGACCGACATCGAGGCGACGCGCGAGTATCACCGCGTCGGCGCGCTGCGCGGCCAGGTGCTCGACGCCGACGGCGCGACGGTGATCACCAATCTGTTCACCGCCTTTGGCGTCGCCAAGAAGACGGCCAGCGTCGCGTTCTCCACGGCGACGACCGACGTGCGCAAGGCTTGTCTCGACGTCAAGCGGCACATCGAGAAAAAGACCGGCGGGCTGGTAGTCTCCGGTTTTCCGGTACTGTGCGCGCCCGACTTTTTCGACGCGCTCACCGGGCACGAATCGGTGAAGGCGGCCTTCGACAACTGGCAGGCGGCGCAGGACCGGCTCGGCGGCGACATGCGCAAGGGCTTCACCTACGGCGGCCTGAACTTCATCGAGTGCGCCGACGAGGTGGTCTCGGGCAACACCACCATTCCCTTCATCCCGGCGGGCAAGGCGCAAGCCTTCCCGAACGCGCGCGGCGCCTACGTCACCTACAACGCGCCGGCCAACTACAACGAGGCGGTCAACACCGTCGGCCAGGCGTTTTATGCCAAGGCCGAGCCGCGCCGCATGGGGAAGGGATGGGATTTGGAAGCACAGTCCAATCCGCTCACGCTCTGCCTCTACCCGGAAGCGCTGGTGGAAATTTCCGCGGCGTAAATTAACGGTCAAAAGTGAAACCCTACTTTTTGCCGGTGAACCAACGTCGCAAAGTAAAAACCTACTTTGCGCCGGTTCATTCAGCCGAAAAAGGCAAAGCAAGCTTCGCCTTTTTCGGGAGGAAAAGCGACGAAACACCCGTGTGGCCGGAGAGGGTGTTTCGTTGTAGTTACCCGGTTCCAGGGCAAGCTTTGCTTGCCCTGGAACCTCACGAATTCCCGGCCAAAAGTAGGTTTTCACTTTTGGACGATTATGAAAAAACCCACGGCTTACGCCACCCTGGCCGATCTCTACGCCCGCTTCGGCGAGGACGAGATCAACCAGGTGGCGGACACCGACCGCACCGGGACGCCCGATCCGGTGCTGGTGGCGCGCGCGCTCGAAGACGCCAGCATGGAGATCGACGCGGCGCTGACCGGGCGCTACGCCCTGCCGCTGATCCCCGTCCCCACGCTGATCACCCGCGTCGCCTGCGAACTGGCGCGGGAAAGCCTGTACTCCGACACCTCCCCGAAAAACGTCGAGGAACGGGCGAAATGGGCGCGCCAGACCCTGAGAAACATCGCCTCCGGCACCCTGCGCCTGGAAAGCCTGAAACCCGCCCAGGGCGGCAAGGCGCAGACCGACGCGCGCTGGAAACAGGGCCGGGTGCGGATGCAATGGCCGTGATTGTGAAACGTCCAAAAGTAAAAACCTACTTTTGGCCGGTGAACCAACGTCGCAAAGTAAAAACCTACTTTGCGCCGGTTCATTCAGCCGAAAAAGGCAAAGCAAGCTTCGCCTTTTTCGGGAGGAGAAGCGACGAAAAACCCCACAGCCGGGAGAGGGTGATTCGTTGTAGTTACCCGGTTCCAGGGCGAGCTTCGCTTGCCCTGGAACCTCAAGAATCATCGGCAAAAAGTAGATTTTTACTTTTGGACGTTGTGCCTCCCCGGCCAAAAGTAGGTTTTCACTTTTGAGCGCGCCACGTTTAACTGATGCTCTTGAAAAGCGGCGCCCTCCTGATCGACCGGCTGATTGAAACCTGCCCGGCGGCGTGCGGCAACGTTTTCGCCGCGGCCGATCTGGCCGAGGTGCAGGAGGCTTTGCAGATCACCCCGGCGCTGCACGTGCTGCTGCTCGACTACCAGCCCGTCGAGACGACGCCTACCGGCGCGATCCGCTGGGACGAGACCTGGTGCGTTGTGGCGGTAGTCAAGCACGCGGCGCGCCGGGATCGCGCCAGCGCCCAGCAGCACGAGGCCGCGCCGCTGCTGGGCGAAGTCATCCGCGGCCTTTCCAATTGGCGCTTCCCGCTCGGTCCCGGCCGTGCGGGCCGCTGCAAGATCGTGCCCGGGCCACGCCCCGGGGTCTCCACCACGCACGCCTATTTTTCCATTGGCGTTTCCGTGGTTTCCGTCACCGAGCGCGCCCATGACACATGACACCGACACCTGTCCCCCTGACTTTTTCTCTTGGCTCCCTGGAAAATCCTCCCCGTGATCGAAATCGTCCTCTCCAAACCCCACACCCACGGCGGCTATCCGCTTGCGGCGGGCGACCGCCTGCAGGTGGGCGCGGCCGATGCCGAATGGCTGCTGAAACACGGCGTGGCGGAACTCCCTTCGTCTCCTGGCCGCGGCCGGAAGGAAAAATTACCCAAACCCCATCAAGGAGAAACTCGTAATGGCTGAACAAAATCAGATGTTTTCGTATCAAGGCGCGGTCTTCCTGTGCGAGCGCGACGCCGGCGGCAAGCCGGTCAAGCCCGAGTGGGTGGGAGATGCCACGGTCAAGGTGGCGCTGGCGACGGAGACCGCCGAGCACAACGAATCCTTCTCCGGGCAGCGCCTGCCCTACGCCCGGATGACGACCAGGAAGTCGGCGACGGTGACGCTCACCCTGTTCGAGGCGCGTTCTGCCAATCTCGCGGTGGCGCTCTATGCCGACCAGGTCGTGACCGTGAGCGGCTCCAGCACGGGGGAAACCTTCCCCGCCGGCCTGGCCGTGGGCGACGCCGTCCTGCTCGACCGGTCCTTCGTTTCCAACCTGCAGATCACCGATTCGACGGGCAGCCCGGTGACGCTGACCGCCGGCGTGCACTACGAGCTCGAGCGCCCGAACGCCGGGCTGGTGCGCATTCTCGCGCTCGACGGCGTGACGCAGCCGTTCCGGGCGGCATACTCCTATCAGGCGGTGGAGAACCTGACCCTGTTCACGCGCACGCCGCCGGAAAAATGGCTGCTCCTGGATGGGGTCAATACCCTGGACGATTCGCCCGTACTCGTCGACCTCTTCCGCGTGCGCTTCGATCCGGCCTCGGAACTGGCCTTGCACAACGAGGAGTTCGGCAGTCTCGAACTCACCGGCTCGGCGCTCTACGACGCCGCGCTCGGCAGCGATCCGACGCTGGGCGGCTTCGGACGGGTGGTGCGCAAGGCGGGAGTCGCGTAATGGCACGGAAATACAGTGATTCAGAGGACAGAAGACAGATGACGGAAGACAGTCAAAATGCGGGCGCGAAGCGCCCGGTAACTCTTCAGTCCTCTGTCCTCGGTCCTCTGTCTTCTGACTTGGAGATACTTTTTCCCGATCGTCAGATCACCCTTCAGGGCGAAACGATTACCGTGCGGGAATTGAATTTCGGCGAGCAGTTGCGGCATGGCGCGGCGCTGGCCGCGTTTGCCGCGGCGTTCACGCCGGTGGCGCTGGTGCCGGAAGACGAACCCACAGCCGCGCTCGACGCCCTGGCCGCGCACTGGGAGAGCATGCGGCCGCTGGTGGCGCTGGCCTGCGGCCGGGACGCCGCCTGGATCGAGGCGCTCGCGCCCGAGGAAGGCGAAGTGCTGCTGATCGTGTGGTGGTCGGTGAACCAGGGTTTTTTTATCCGGCGGCTCGCGCGGCCCGTGCTGTTCCGGGTGGCGCTGAGCCAGCAAGGGCCGCCGCCTGGGGGCGGGTCTTTGCCACGCTCATCCGGCACGGGCATCGGCGAGGCGAACTGATGGGGTACACCGCGCGTCAACTGGCGCTCTACTACCGCGAGGCGGTGGCGGCGGAAAACCGCGCCCAGGCGCAGGCCATCGTCGCCGCGAACCTGGGTTTCGCGGGCGGGAAAGAGGCACAAAAGGCGGTGAAGGGTTTGCTGGAAAGGCGCGTCCAACAATGAAACGTCCAAAAGTGAAATCCTACTTTTGGCCGGTAAAGGCGCGTCGCAAAGTAAAAACCTACGAACGAACGTCCAAAAGTAAAAACCTACTTTTGGCCGATGATTCTTGCGGAGGAAGGCAAAGCAAGCTTCGCCTTCCTCCGGGTAATTACAACGAAACACCCTCCCCGGCCGCACGGGTATTGCGTCGCTTTTCCTCCCGGAAAAGGCGAAGCTTGCTTTGCCTTTTTCGGCTAAACGAACCGGCCAAAAGTAGATTTTTACTTTTGGACGTTGTGCCTCCCCGGCCAAAAGTAGGGTTTTACTTTTGGACGTTCCGTTCTATTTGCTCCCCGCCAGGAACGCGATGAAGAGCAGGAGCAAGGCCACTGGCGCGGCGAACAGGATGAGGGCGACGGGGATGGACCAGACGAAATGGAATATCCGGTCGACGTCCCACCCGAGGACGGCGGCGCTGAAGAAAAACGCCGTTACGAGCGCGATGATGAGCAAACCGGGTAGCGTACTTTCGTCGTGGAGTTTCATGTGACCGCTCCTTTGTCTGTTTCCCTCAAGATCAACGTCGACGCGCGGCAAGGGGAAACCAATCTCGGCGCTTTCCGGCGCGAGGCCGTCGCCGCCTTGCAGAGTATAGGCAAGACCCGTGTCGAAATAAAGGCCATCGAGGACATCGCCCGCCAGGTACGCGAGGGCAAGCTGGCCCTGGCGAGCCTTGCGCCGGAATACCGCAAGCTGGTCGCCGAGTTCAACAAGGGGGTCGATCTCAACCAGGGGCGGGATTTCCTGGGCCTCACCGCGCACCAGAAAATCGCGCAGGACATCGCTGATGTCAAGGCGGCCTATGCCCGGATGGCCGCGTCCGGCGGCGCGTCGTATCAGGAGATGGCGCAGGCCGCCTTGCGCACGCGGGAGCGCGTGAGCGAGCTGGAAGAACAGACGAATGGCTGGACGAGTTCGCTCGGCAAAGCCAAGGCGGCATTGGCCGGGTTGGCCGCCGCCACGGGCGGACTGGCCTACGTCGCCCGCGAAGCGATCCGCTTCGAATCGGCGATGGCGGGCGTCGCCAAGGTGGTGGACGGAACGGACGAGGAAATCGCCCGGCTCTCGGAACGTCTGCGCGAGATCGGTCAGGAGATGCCGGTCGCGGGTGGCATGAACGGATTGGCGGGCATCGCCGAAGCCGGCGGGCAGTTGGGGATTCCGATCGAGCGGATGGAAGAGTTCGTCGTCCTGACGGTGAAAATGGCCAACGCCTTCCAGATGACCGCCGGTGAGGCCGGACAGGCGTCCGCCGTGATCATGAATTCCTTCGGCCTGCCGCTGGCCCGCGTGCGCGAGGTGGCCGACGCGGTGAACGTGCTCGGTAACAGCATGGCCACTACCGAACGCGCCATCATCGAGGTCATGACGCGGGTCGGCGGCTCGGCGCGGCAATTCGGCCTGTCCGCCGAACAGGCGGCGGCGCTGGCGGCCAGCCTGCTCTCGCTGGGCAAATCGAGCATGGTCGTCGGCACCTCGATCAATGCGCTCTTGTCGCGCCTGCAAACCGCCAACGTGCAGGGCGACGAGTTCAAGGAAATGCTCGGCCGCATGGGGCTTTCGGCGGAACAGTTGGCGGCGGACATCCGGGAAAAACCGCAGCAGGCCCTGCTCGATTTCCTGAAAACGCTCTCCCGTATGGACGGGCAGTCGCGTTCCGAGGCGCTGGTCAAGCTCTTCGGACAGGAATACCAGGACGACGTCGCCGCGCTGGTAGGCGTGCTGGATCAGTACGAAGCGGCTCTGGGCCGGGTAAGCGACCGCGCTGCCGTCGCCGGATCGCTGGAGGCGGAATACCAGAAGCGGATGAAGACGACGCAAGCACAGATCGACCTCCTGAAGCAAGGTTTCGAAGACCTCGCCATCGCGCTGGGGAGCGCTATTCTGCCGGTCATTGCGCCGATCATCAAAGGCCTGGGCGACATGACCCGGGCATTGGCGGAGTTTGCCAAAACATTCCCGGAGATCGCGCGCGCGGCGGAAATCCTCGCGACAGTGGCGGTGGCGGCGTCCGGGGCCAAGGTCGCGCTGCTGGCGATGAATGTGCTCGGAACGAAAGCGATAGGCGGGCTTGTCACCGATATCAAGGCCCTGCACGTGGAAATGGGCGTCGCCGCCAAAGAAATCGGCAAGCTGAAGATCGCCTTTGACGTAGCGGCGGCCACCATGATCGGCTGGGAGATCGGCACAAGCCTGAAAAATGAATTCCTGGTCGTCGAACAGGCCGGCATCGCGCTGGCCGCCGGGATGACCCGGATGGCTGAACGCGTTTCCGCCGCGTTCGAGATCATCAAGAATCCCGCCAAAACCTCCGCGATCTTGGACGAGATGCGCCAGAAACTGGCAGCGATCGACGACGAATACGCCGAACTCTTCCGGCACGCGGAAGAACGGAGGAAAACCCCGCTTCCGCTTCCTTCTCCCCCCGGCGTGAACCCGGCGGACGCGCCGGCCTTGCCGCCCTTGAAACTGAATTCTCCGGAGGAAAAAGGGAAGAAGGGCAAGGATACCGTTCTCTCGGCCTACGAAAGCCAGTTGCAGAGCCTGGCCCGTTCCCTGGCCGAGGCCAATCAAAGTTTGACCAACGCCCAAAACGGCGTCGATGAAGCGACTCGCAAATCGGCGGACGCGCTCGAAATCTGGCTGTCCACGCAAAAGGAAGCGCAAAAGCTTTCTCCGGCGCAGATCGACACCCTGCGCCGCCAGGCCGCCGCCGTCGACGGCGCGACGGAAGCGTGGCGTCAGCTCGTCGCCGCCCGAAAACGCGCCGAGGAAATCAGGACGGCCGGCGACGCCCTGGGCGCCTTGCGGCTGCACCTGTCCGGCAACACCGCCGAAGCCGACCGGCGCGAACTGGAAGCGCGCTACAAGGACTTGCGCGAGAAGCTCGACCAGGAAATCACCCGCTCGAATTCGCTCTTGGCGCACAAGGTCAAGGCCGACGTCGAGGCGGTGATCCGGCTCACCCTGGACAAGCAGCAAGTCGACCGCACGCTGGCCGGCATCCAGGCCATCCAGACGCGGCTCTCGCAGGCGCAATCGGTGATCTCCACCCACCGCGAAGTCGGCATCTCGACCGACATGGAAGCGTCCGAACAGCTCCTCGCGGTAAACCTCCAGTATGCGCAGCAACTCAAGGCGACGATTCCCGATCTCGAACGCATGGCCGCACTGGAAGGCGACATGGGCCAGGCGGCGCGCGCCGCGCTGATCGAAACGCAAAACCAGATCAAGCTCCTGGAAAACACCGCCACGCTGTTCGAGGCAACGCTGAAACAAGGCGTCAGCGAAGGATTGACCCAGGCCATCGGTGGCCTGGTCGACGGCACGATGAACCTGCGCGAGGCGATCCACCAACTGTCCACGACAATTTTCCAGTCGTTGATGGAGATGTACGCCAAGAACCTGGCCCGGCAGGCGGCGAACGGGCTGATGTCGATCTTGCCTGGCCTTCCCGGAAGCGAAGGCGCGGGCGATGCCGCGGGGACGGCGGCGGCGGCCTCCCTGGCCAGGCTGACGACCACCACGACCGGCGCGGCCGCGGCCATCACCGGGCTGGGCACCGCCGCCGCCAGCGCGGCCGCCGCATTGGCGGGTTCGGGCGGCGCTTCGGCCGTCGGCGCGATGGGAGGTGGCGGCGGCTTCCTGGACGCCATCGGCGGCCTGTTTGGCTTCGCGCGCGGCGGCTACACCGGCGCGGGCGGTAAATATCAGCCGGCCGGCATCGTCCACGCCGGCGAGTTCGTGGCGAGAAAAGAGGTGGTTGGCGAACCGGGCGCCTTGGCCTTCCTTGACGCTTTCAACCGGCACGGCATGCGGGCCGTCGAGGCGCTGTTCCCACGGCGGCATGGCTACGCCGACGGGGGCCTGGTGCTGCCCGCCGCCGCGATCGACAGCGCCGCGCTGATGCGCGACTGGCGGCCGCAGTCGCCGCGCGACGCCGCGCCATCCATGGCGGCCCGCACGCACGAACTGAACGTTTACAACTATTGGGACATCGACGCCATGGCCCAGGCTCTGGGCCGCAATCCGCATTTCGAGAAAACTGTGGTCAACGCCGTGGGCGCCAACGGCAACAAGATTCAACGGACATGGCAATCCTAGAAAGTAAACGTCCAAAAGTGAAAACCTACGAACGAACGTCCAAAAGTAAAAACCTACTTTTGGCCGGTTTGTCTAGCCGAAAAAGGCAAAGCAAGCTTCGCCTTTTTCGGGAGGAAAGGCGACGAAACACCCGTGCGGCCGGGGAGGGTATTTCGTTGTAGTTACCAGGTTTCAGGGCGAGCTTCGCTTGCCCTGAAACCTCACGAATCCCCGGCCAAAAGTAGGGTTTCACTTTTGGACGTTTCATTTTTCACCTTTTTCGGGAGGAAAGGCGACGAAACACCCGTGCGGCCGGGGAGGGTGTTTCGTTGTAGTTACCCGGTTCCAGGGCAAGCTTTGCTTGCCCTGGAACCTCAAGAATCATCGGCCAAAAGTAGATTTTTACTTTTGGACGTTGTGCCTCCCCGGCCAAAAGTAGGTTTTCACTTTTGGACGTTTTATGGCGGCCGGGGAGGGTGTTTCGTTGTAGTTACCCCGCTGGAAGGCGAGCTTTGCTTGCCTTCCAGCGCAAGAATCATCGGCAAAAAGTAGGGTTTTACTTTTTGACGTTTCATTGAGTAGGGTTTCACTTTTGGACGTTTACTTTTCACTTTTGGACGTTTCTTTCAACTTTCGAGAGATCGCCCGCTGGCTGGGGCAGCCGGTCCAGTTATTCCGCTTTACGCGGCAGACGCTGGCCTGGTGCTATACCAGCGCGGACCGGGTGATTTCCTTTGCCGGCGACGATTACACGCCGCTGGCCATCGAGCGCGAGAACCTGCGGGAGAGCTACGAACGGCAGAAACGGCGCGTCACCATTACCTTGCCGGCGTCGGCCGCGGTGTGCGACAACTGGCGGCCCTCGCCGCTGGGCGATGTCATTGGCGTGACGATCCTGGCCAGGCATCGCGGCGACGACGATGTCGCGGTGGAATGGATGGGGCGGGTGATGCAGCCGAAATTCACGGATAGCACCTGCGAACTGACCTGCGATCCAAGCAGCGGCAGCGCTCGCTCGAACGGTCTGCAATTGCGCTGGCAGCGCGGCTGTCCCTTCGCGCTTTACGGGCAGGGGCACGGCCTGTGCAATCTGGACGCGGCGAATTTCGCGGCGCCGGCCGTGCTTGAGTCGGTCGCCGGAACAGCATGGTCCGCCAGCGCCTGGGCCGGTTTGCCGATCGGCCGGCTGGCCGGCGGCTACGTCGAATGGGTAAGCGATCAGGGTTTGCTGACGCGCCGGTCGATCACGGCGCACGCTGGCGCGGCGATCACGGTCGATTACGTAGCGCCCGGCCTGGCCGCCGGCATCAAGGTGACGGCCTACCACGGCTGCGCGCACAACTATGCCGACTGCGCGGCCAAGGGCAACTCGGACAACTTCGGCGGCTGCACCAAGCTGCCGGTCAAGAATCCGTTCTCGGGGATGCCGATATGGTGGTGATGAAACGTCAAAAAGTGAAAAGTAAACGTCCAAAAGTGAAAACCTACTTTTGGCCGGTAAACCAACGTCGCAAAGTGAAAACCTACTTTGCGCCGGTTTATTTAGCCGAAAAAGGCAAAGCAAGCTTCGCCTTTTTCGGGAGGAAAGGCGACGAAACACCCGTGTGGCCGGGGAGGGTGTTTCGTTGTAGTTACCCCGCTGGAAGGCAAGCTTCGCTTGCCTTCCAGCGCAAGAATTCCCGGCCAAAAGTAGGTTTTTACTTTTGGACGTTTCATTGAGTAGGTTTTTACTTTGCGACGTTTACTTTTTACTTTTGGACGTTTCATTTATGGCAAAGCCATCGCAAACACTACTGTCCTCTGTCCTCTGTCATCTGTCCTCTGGACGCTGCGCTACTGGGTCGTGTGGAAACATCGGCGGCGGGTATTCATGGGGGCTTTGTCGCTGCTCGCCGTATTGCTCGTCGCCGGTGGCCGTAGCGCGGCGGACCCTGGTCCGCGCGAGGCGATCTTCGCCATCAGCAATCTGATTTATTACCTGGTGGCGCTGGTGGTGAGCGTCCTGGTCAGTTGGGCGACCCGGCCGAAGCCCGAGAAGCCCGAGGCGCAGACCGCGACGGCGCCACAGGTCAAGGACGGCGCGGCGGTGGTGCGGGTGTACGGCGATGTCTGGATCGACGACTCGATCGTCCTGGCCTGGCGCCAGGCCGGGACGCAGGCCATCAAAACGAAAGGGGGGAAGAAATGATCGTGACCTTGGCGCATTTACGTTCCGTCCCCGGCCTCAAGGGCCAGCCGGGCTACTGCCTGCCGCAAACGCGGCAATGGTGCGTCGAACACGATCTGTCGTTCCGCGACTTCGCGCGCCACGGCCTCGACTCCCAGACCCTGCTGGCGACCGGCTGCCCCCTGGCCAGGCGCCTGGTCGAACACGCGCAGGAGGTGGATCGCCATGGGCGGTAGCAGCAGTAAAACCACCGTCGGTTACTGGTACAACATGGACATCCTGTTCGGGCTGTGCCGGGGGCCGATCGATGCCTTCCTTGAATTCCGGGGAGGCGACCGGACGGCCTGGAAGGGATTTTTGCAAGGATCGGGCACGATCTCGATCAATCAGCCGAATCTCTGGGGCGGTGAAAAAGTCGAGGGCGGGATCGTCAGTAACGTGGACGTCATGTTCGGCGAGGCCGGTCAGGCGAAGAATGCCTATCTGCTCTCAAGGTTCGGAGAGGACCAGGGCACGTACCGGGGACGGGTGTGCGTGGCGTTCAAGGGCGGGCACTATGGGGCCATGAACCCGTACCCGAAGCCGGCGTCGTTCAAGGTGCGGCGCGTGAAAAACG
This sequence comes from Accumulibacter sp., assembly GCA_031274075.1. GTDB lineage: Bacteria > Pseudomonadota > Gammaproteobacteria > Burkholderiales > Rhodocyclaceae > Propionivibrio. Next base: position 4,244 of record JAISQQ010000473.1, on the reverse strand, counting down.
GTTGGCGCGATGGCGTGTGCTGGTATCCGGAAAAGGCCGAGATTTTCCTGGGCAGCAGGATTTCCGCCGCCGACCGGGACTGGCGCTGGCTGGCCGTGGCCAACAGCGACACCACGGACCGCTCGTCGCCCAGCTTCGATGACAGCGCCTGGGCGATTGGCCGCCCGCCTTTCGCGGACAAGCCATGGAATTACCCTGGAGAATTCGGGTTCGCGACGACGCCGGCGACGGTGGTGCCGCATGCGAGGAAGGTCTGGATGCGCACGACCATCCCTTTCGCCGAGGTGCCGAAATCGATGCGTTTCCAGGCCTTTGTGGACAACGATTGCCGGCTCTACGTGAACGGCCGGTTCGTCATCGAGGTGGGCGGCCAGTACGGCGCCTACTATGACCAGGAGATTCCGACGGACGCCTTCGTCGTCGGCGAAAACAGCATCGCGGTCGAGGGCTGGGATCGCCACTCGGGCACGGGCAACTGGTTCTGGTTCGACTGGCGCTTCAATATCACCTTGACCGACCTGGCCGGCATGAACCCGGCGCATATCCTCTACGACTCGCTGACGTCGCCGGACATGATGGGCGAGCCGGTGGCCTGGGTCGACGACGCGAGCTTTCGGGCGGCGGCCGACGTCCTGTACGCGGAGGGCTTTGGACTGTGCACCCAGTTCGATGGCACGACGGAAAGCGTCGAGGACTTCCAGACGCGCATTTGCAACGTCATCGGCGGAGCGGTCTCGCGCGATCGGTGTACCGGGCTGTGGTGCCTCGACCTGTTCCGCGAGGTGTCCGATCTCGATGCCCTGCCGATCCTGACCGACGATGACATCCTGGACTGGTCGGAAGAGCCGGGGGTGCTGGACGACGCGGTGAACCAGGTGATCGTCGAGTGGTTCGATCCGCTGCTCAAAGAGGAGCGCTCGACCGCGCCGGTGCAGGCCCTGGGGATGATCCAATCCTTCGGCGGCGTGATCTCGGATTCCGTGTCCTACCCGGAAATTCCAACCGAGTCGCTGACGCTGCGGGTCGCGGCGCGGGATCTGAGGAACAAGGCGACCCCGTTGTCGCGCTTCGAACTCAAGACCAACCGGGTCCCCTGGGCCTGGCGCGCGGGCATTTCGTTCCGGCTGCAATGTCCCCGGCGCGGGATTGCCGATCTGGTGTGCCGGGTCGGCGAGATCGATGTGGGAACCCTGCGCCAGGGGGCGATTTCGCTGACGGCGGTGCAGGACGTTTTCAGCCTGCCTGCGGCAGTTTACGTCGAACCGCCCGCCGCGCCGGACATTAGCCCCGATACGCCCGGCGTGTCGCCGCATCAGCGGCTGATCGAGGCGCCGTATATCGCCATTGCCAGTACCTTGTCGGCGGCAGAGCTGGATTACCTGGCCACCGGGTCGGGTTTTGTGCTGGCCATGGGCAGCCAACCCGAGTCCGGCCTGAATTACGTACTGGCCACGGCGGCCGCGGGCGAGGAATTTGCCCGGCACGACACCGGCGACTGGACGCCGCATTGTGTCGTCGCCCATGCGGCCGCCGAACTCGACACCACGATCGGCTACGTCGCGCAGCATGGCTTGACCGATGTCGCGCTGCCGGTGGCCGCGCTCTGGGATGACGAGATCATCCGCATCGACACGGTGTCCCCCGGTGCATTGAGCGTCGGGCGCGGCTGCGCGGATACGACGCCGCGGCCGCACGCGGCGGGCAGCGTGATCCTGGCGCTGGGCGCGGAAGCCGCCACGGACGGCCGCGAATACACGGAGGGCGACCTGGTTTCCGCCAGGCTGCTCACCGTGACCTCGGGCGACCAGTTGCCCCTCGACGACGCACCGACGCAGAGCTGCGCCATCGCCGGCCGCTGGTTCCGGCCCTATCCGCCGGGCGCCCTGACGCTCAATGGCGAGGCCTACCCGGCGCAGATATCCGGCAATCTGCTCATCGGCTTTGCGCATCGCCACCGCACCCAGCAGGGGGACTTGCTGGTCGATACCACGGAAGACTCGATCGGCCCCGAGCCGGGCACGACGTACGCGCTGGCGTTCTACGACGACGACACCGACGCGCTAAGGCACAGCGCCTCGGGCATCGCCGGCACGAAATTGAAAACGACAGGCGCGATTGCGCCAAAGCACAGCGCCTCGGGCATCGCCGGCACGTCGTACACGCTCGCCGCCGCCGACATGAGCGACAATAACCGCCTCGATCTGTGGTCGGAACGCGATGGCCTGGATAGCTTTCAACGGCATGTAATCCGTTTCAGGCAGGAGCTTCTGATCGTTGCCGATGTTCCGGCGGCGGTGAACCTGGAGAGTTATTCCGCCACGCTGACGGCCTCCGGCCTGCTCGCCCCGATCATCTGGAGCATCGCCGCCGGCGCGCTGCCGGCCGGCCTGCACCTGGGCACGGGGACGATGAACGAAACGACGATCAGCGGTGTGCCGAACGCCGCCAATGGCTACTACGCGGCCACGGTCCGGGCCGAGGATGCGAACGGAATCGCGAGAACGGCGCGGATCGAGATTCCCGTGGGAACGTTCTCGCTGCTCATGCACTATGAAGGGACTGACGGCGGAACCGTCTTTACCGAGCAGACCGGCAAGACCGTTACCCGCGGCGGATCGCCCGTCACCATGACGGACGTGGCGGCCGTTGGCGCGTCGAGCGTGCGCTTTCCCGGCGACGCGAGCTATCTGCGCGTGCCGTATTCGGCGGACTTCGACCTGTCTACATCGGACTTCACGATCGAGTTCTGGCTGTATCTGCGTTCGACTAGCGGCAGCAATCTCTACGGCACCATCATCGAGAAGCGCAACGCCAGCGCCTCTCATGACTGGACGATCATCAACGGTGGCGAAAGCTCGATCGGTCTCCAGGGGAGGGTGGGCGCTGGCGCGTCGGAGGCTGCGTGGTTCAACATGGGCGGCGCGAGCGGTCCGGTGATCCTGGACGCCTGGGAGCACTACCGCGTGGCGAGGCGGGGCATGGAACTGAGGGCCTGGCGCAACGGCCAGCTCGTCAATCAGGCCACGATGGCTTACAATCTGCTCAACCGCAACCTTACCGTGCAATCGGGGTGTTCACGCCTGGGGTATACGGACAGCCGCCTCAACGCCAACCTCGACGAGCTGTCGGTGGTCAAGGGCGCGGCGTTGAGCTGGGAATCCGGTTTTATCCCGCCCAGAACCGCGTCCGACTACCCGCAACCCGCAGCGGCGCTTGCGGTCAATGGCAGCCTGCCCGCCGGGACGATCGACACCGCCTACATCAGTTCTGCCGACATAACGATCCACGGGAGCGATTCGCCCTTCAGCGTGTCGGTATCGAGTGGCGCGCTGCCGGGCGGCTGGACAGCGGCGGTCATCGGTTCGAACGTCGTCGTCTCCGGAGCGGGCGTCGCGGCGGGCGACTATACGTTCACGCTGGAGGTCAGCGATTCCGCCCACCGCGCCGTGTACCTGCCGCTCACGGTGTGCGTGTCGTGACCGGCGTCCTGTCACACACCGGCGCGGGCCACCTGGTGGCGAATATCGCCGGCCTGCTGCTGTTCCTGCCCCCGGTGGGAGCGCGCCTCGGCGCCCTGCGGACAGCCGGCCTGATCGTCCTGGCGCTGGCAGCCGGCGCCGGCGCCCAATGCTTGGCGGATTCGGTCACCGGCGATGTCCGCCCAGTTGTCGGGTTCAGCGCGGCCACGTATGCCGTGGCCGCCGCCTACGGTGTTTTGTTCCCAGCCTCTCGCCCGATGGGCTTGCCGCTATCCGGCCGCACCATCGTACTGTCCCTGGCCTTCTGGAGCCTGCTGCTGGCCATCATGATCCCCACCAGCTCAACGGCCCACGCGGCACACCTCGGCGGCCTGGCTGCTGGCGTGACGGTGGCGCATAACCTACGCCGCCGGATCGGACAATGACACAAGTATAATGGCCCCCGTTTTTGCAATTTCCTTGCGCCACAAGCAATTCAATAAGGCGTGAAATATCGCGCAAAATGCGTTCAAATATTGCGCGCGATTACAGGCTGGTCTATGTGGCTGACCGCGAGGCCGATATCCTGGAGTTGATGCAACGCGCCCACGCGCTGGCGTATCCGGCGGACTATCTGTTGCGCGCACAGCATAATCGCTGTCTGCCCCAGGGCGGCCAACTGTGGCCGGCAACGCTCGCTACAACGCCCTTGGGCGAAATCGAATTTGTCCTGCCCGCGCGAGCCAACCGACCCGCACGAGCCGTGCGCCAGACACTTCATGTCCG
>JAISQQ010000438.1 GCA_031274075.1 Accumulibacter sp. | reverse complement strand
TCCTGCACCTCGCCCTTGAAGATCAGGTCGGAAATCAGCGGCGAATTGAGCATGATCTCGAGCGCCGCCTCGCGCCCCTTGCCATCCTTCTTGGGCAGCAGGCGCTGGGAAATGAGCGCGCGCAGGTTCAGCGAAAGGTCCATCAGCAACTGCTGGCGGCGATCTTCCGGGAAGAAGTTGATCACCCGGTCGATCGCCTGGTTGGTGCTGTTGGCGTGCAGGGTGGCCAGGCACAGGTGGCCGGTTTCGGCAAAGGCGATGCCGTAGTCCATCGTCGCGCGGTCGCGAATCTCGCCCATCATGATCACGTCGGGCGCCTGCCGCAGGGAGTTCTTGAGCGCCATTTCCCACGAATCGGTGTCGATGCCGACCTCGCGCTGGGTGACGATGCAGCCCTTGTGTTCATGGACGAATTCGATCGGATCCTCGATGGTGATGATGTGCCCCTGGCTGTTCTTGTTGCGTTGGTCGACCAGCGCGGCCAGCGAGGTGGTCTTGCCGGTGCCGGTGCCGCCGACGAAGATCACCAGGCCGCGCCGGGACATGGCGATGTCCTTGAGCACTTCCGGCAGCCCGAGTTCGTCGATCGTGGGAACGGCCAGTTTGATCAAGCGGCATACGACCGCCACGCGCCCCTGCTGGATCAGCGCGTTGATCCGGAAACGGCCGATCCCCGGCGGCGAGATGGCGAAGTTGCATTCCTTGGTCGCCTCGAACTCGGCCGCCTGCCGGTCGTTCATGATCGAGCGCGTCAGTTCCGAGGTGTGCTGCGGGGTCAGCACCTGGTTCGACACCGGCGTCACCCGGCCATCGACCTTGATCGCCGGCGGGAAATTGGCGGTGATGAACAAGTCGGAGCCGTTCTTCTGCGTCATCAAGCGCAGCAGATCGTGCATGAATTTCAAAGCCTGGTCGCGTTCCATAAACTATCCTTTTACTGTCCTTTTTTCCAGACTCAAGCGCCGGGGAAGACTTCCTTGTTGGTCGCCCGCGACCTGGCCTCGGCCACCGCGATGACGTTGCGCCGGACCAGTTCGAGCAGGCACTGGTCGAGCGTCTGCATGCCCAGCTGGGCGCTGGTCTGGAGCGTCGAATACATCTGCGCCACCTTGTTCTCGCGGATGAGGTTGCGAATCGCCGGCGTGCCGATCATGATCTCGTGCGCCGCTATCCGTCCCGTGCCGTCCTTGGTCTTGAGCAGCGTCTGCGAGATGACCGCGCGCAGCGACTCGGAAAGCATCGAACGCACCATTTCCTTCTCGGCCGCCGGAAAGACGTCGACCACGCGGTCGATGGTCTTGGCCGCGCTCGAGGTGTGCAGCGTGCCGAACACCAGGTGGCCGGTTTCCGCCGCCGTCAGCGCCAGGCGGATCGTTTCCAGGTCGCGCAATTCGCCGACCAGGATGACGTCCGGATCCTCGCGCAGGGCCGAGCGCAGGGCGTTGGCGAACGACAGCGTATGCGGACCGACCTCGCGCTGGTTGATCAGGCATTTTTTCGACTCATGCACGAACTCGATCGGATCCTCGACGGTCAGGATGTGCGCGTGCTCGTTTTCGTTGACGTGGTTGACCATCGCCGCCAGCGTCGTCGATTTACCCGATCCGGTAGGCCCGGTCACCAGCACGATGCCGCGCGGAAACTCGGCGATTTCCTTGAAAATCTTGGGACAGTTGAGGTCTTCCAGCGACATGATCTTGGAAGGAATGGTGCGGAACACCGCTCCGGCGCCGCGGTTCTGCACGTAGGCATTGACCCGGAAGCGCGCCAGGTTGGGAATCTCGAAGGAGAAATCGCACTCCAGCACTTCCTCGTAGTTCTTGCGCTGCGCGTCGTTCATGATGTCGTACACCATGGCGTGCACGTCCTTGTGTTCCATCGCCGGCAGATTGATGCGGCGAACGTCGCCATGCACGCGGATCATCGGCGGCAGCCCGGCGGACAAATGCAAGTCGGAGGCCTTGTTCTTGACGCTGAAAGCAAGCAGTTCTGTGATATCCATCTTGGTCCATTCTCGGCAATAATCGGAGAGTGTTATACTGGCTCTCCTGAAAAAATTGATTATGGCAACAATTCCAACCAACCTGCAAGCTGTTCTCGCGCGTATCGAGACCGCTGCGCGGGTTTGTGGCCGGAGGCCCGAAACGGTGGGTCTCTTGGCGGTCAGCAAGACCTGGCCGGCGGCCTTCGTGCGGGAAGCGGCGGCGGCCGGACAAAAGGCGTTCGGAGAAAACTATGTTCAGGAGGGTGTCGACAAGATTCGCGAAGTGGCCCGGCCCGACCTGGAATGGCATTTCATCGGCCCCCTGCAGGGCAACAAGACGCGGCCGGTCGCCGAGAGCTTCGCCTGGGTGCATTCGCTGGACCGCTTCAGGATAGCCGAAAGGCTTTCACAGCAACGGCCGGCGGCCTTGCCTCCGCTCCAGGTATGCCTGCAGGTCAACATCAGCGGCGAGGACAGCAAGAGCGGCGTCGCGCCGCGGGACGCGCCGGCCTTGGCGCGCCGGATCGCCGGATTGCCGCGGATCGCCTTGCGTGGTTTGATGGCGATCCCGGCCCCGGCCGCCGATCTTGCCGGCCAGCGCGCGCCGTTTTGCCGCTTGCGCCTGCTGTTCGAAGAGATGCTGCGCGAAGGATTGACACTGGATACGCTCTCCATGGGCATGTCGAACGATATCGAAGCCGCGGTCGCGGAAGGCGCCACGCTGGTGCGCGTCGGAACAGCCATTTTTGGTGAAAGAAACAGATCATGAAGATTACATTCATGGGCGGCGGCAACATGGCCAACGCGCTTATCGGCGGCCTGTTGAACAACGGCTTCCCGGTCAACGAAATCGCGGTCATCGAACTCGAAGCGGAGAACCGCGCCCGCCTGCAGCGTAATTTCAGCATGCGCTGTTTCGCCGAACCCGACGCCGAGGCGCTCTCCTGCGACGTCCTGGTGCTGGCGGTAAAGCCGCAGCAGATGCGCGCCGCGTGCCTGTCGCTGCAGCCTTTTCTCAAGCAGCAGCTGGTCATCAGCATCGCCGCGGGGCTGCGCCTCAAGGATCTGTCGCGCTGGCTGGACGGCCACGACCGGCTGGTCCGCGCCATGCCGAACACGCCGGCGCTGATCCGCTCCGGCGTGACCGGCCTGTACGCCCTCCCCGGCGTTTCGGAAGCCGAACGGCTCGGCGCGGAACGCATCATGCAAGCCGTGGGCAGCATGGTATGGGTCGACGAAGAGACGCGGCTCGACGCCCTGACGGCGGTTTCCGGCAGCGGTCCGGCCTACGCCTTCCTGTTCATCGAAGCGCTGCAGCAAGCCGCCGAGGAACTCGGCTTTTCGCCCAAGCAGGCGCGCCAGTTGTCGCTCGAAACGGTGCTCGGCGCCGCCAAGCTGGCGTCGCTGACCGAAGAGCCGACCAGCGCCTTGCGCGAGCGCGTCACCTCGAAGGGCGGGACCACCGAGGCCGCGCTGCGCGAAATGACCAAGCGTGAATTCAAGGAAGCGGTCATCCTCGGCGTCAAGGCCGCCAAGGAACGCGGCGCCGAGTTGGGCGAACTGCTCGGCAAGGACTGACGATGGGCGCGCTCGTCCAGGTGGTCTTGCTCATCGCCAACGCCTGCGGCACTTTTTTCACCGTCCTCCTGCTGATGCGCTTCTTCATGCAATGGTTCCGGGCGCCGTTCGACAGCCCGATCGGCGGTTTCGTCCTGCACCTGAGCAACTGGCTGGTGCTGCCGCTGCGCAGGATCGTCCCGGCGATCCGGGGTTTCGACTCGGCCAGCCTGCTGGCCGCCTATCTGCTGCAAGTGGCGCTCCTGGCGCTGCTGATCGCGCTCACTCCCGCCTACGGGTTCTTCGACGCCGGCACGCTGCTGAAAGTGCTCATCGACGGACTGCGCATCCTGATGCGCATGATCGTCTACCTGTTCATCGTGCTCTTGGTCGCGCAGGCGATACTCTCCTGGTTCAA
>JAISQQ010000328.1 GCA_031274075.1 Accumulibacter sp. | reverse complement strand
ATTCTTGCGGGCGCAAAGCGCCCGGTGATGTTGGACCTGGATTCCGGCTTTCGCCGGAATGACGGTATCAGAGGACAGAAGACAGAAGACGGAAGACAGTAATATTTGCGGGCGCGAAGCACCCGGTAACTGAACTGTCCCCTGTCCCCTGATATAGTTACGCCTTGACGCCGCCCGCGGGTTTCTTCCGTTCTGGCGGCTTTCGTTTTTTCGCCGTGGAATCTCCCCGATGAGCTCGTCCTCCTTTCCTCCCGAAATCCTGCGCGACGTCGCCAGGCGCCGCACCTTTGCCATCATCTCCCACCCGGACGCGGGCAAGACGACGCTGACCGAGAAGCTGTTGCTTTTCGGCGGCGCGATCCAGCTCGCGGGCACGGTCAAGGCGCGCAAGTCGGCGCGGCACGCTACGTCCGACTGGATGGAGGTGGAAAAGCAGCGCGGCATCTCGGTGACCAGTTCGGTGATGCAGTTCGAATACCAGGGGCATACCGTCAACCTGCTCGACACGCCTGGGCACGAGGATTTTTCGGAAGACACCTACCGCGTGCTGACCGCGGTCGACGCGGCGGTGATGGTCATCGACGCGGCCAAGGGGGTCGAGGCGCAAACGATCAAGCTGCTGGAGGTCTGCCGCCTGCGCGATACGCCGATCATCACCTTCATCAACAAGCTCGACCGCGAGGTGCGCGCGCCGTTCGAGCTCGTGGCCGAGATCGAGGACGTGCTCAAGATCGGCTGCGCGCCCGTGACCTGGCCGATCGGCATGGGCAAGAGCTTTCGCGGCGTCTATCACCTGCTCGCCGACCGCGTGCTGGCCTTCACCGCCGGCGAGGAGCACCGCAGCGAGGCCGACGTGATCGCCGGACTCGGCAACGCCGAACTCGATCGCCGCTATCCGCGCGAAACCGGGCCGCTGCGCGACGACGTGGCGCTGCTGCGGGAAGCCTCGCCGCCGTTCGCCCTGGACGAATTCCTCGCCGGCCGGCAAAGCCCGGTGTTCTTCGGTTCCGGCATCAACAACTTCGGCGTGCAGGAAATCCTGCAGGCGCTGATCGACTGGGCGCCGCCGCCGCAGCCGCGCGACGCCGGGACGCGCCGGGTGGAACCGGCGGAAGCCGCGTTCACCGGCTTCGTCTTCAAGATCCAGGCGAACATGGATCCGAAGCACCGCGACCGCATCGCCTTCTTCCGCGTCTGTTCCGGCCGCTATGCGTCGGGCATGAAGGTGAGGCACATGCGCATGGAGCGCGAGATGAAGCTGGCCAACGCGCTGACCTTCATGGCCAACGAGCGCGTGCTGATGGAAGACGCTGTCGCCGGCGACATCATCGGTATCCACAACCACGGCCAACTGCACATCGGCGATACGCTGACCGAGGGCGAGGCGCTCTCTTTCAAGGGCATCCCCTATTTTTCGCCCGAACTCTTCCGTTCCGCCCGCCTGCGCGATCCGCTGAAAAGCAAGCAATTGCAGAAGGGCTTGCGGGAACTCGGCGAGGAAGGCGCCATCCAGGTGTTCGAGAATCTCGCCACGGGAACGCTGCTGCTCGGCGCGGTCGGCGTCTTGCAGTTCGAGGTCGTCGCCCAGCGCCTGCAAACCGAGTACAAGGTCGACGCCAGCTTCGAGGCAGCCGACATCCACACCGCGCGCTGGCTGAGCTTTCCCGACGAGGCGACGCGCCGGAACTTCGAGCACGAGCAGCGGCACCGCATGGCCAGGGATGTGGATGGCAATCCCGTCTACCTGGCCAGCACGCGCTACAACCTCGAGGTCACGCGCGAGAAATGGCCCCAGGTCGGTTTCCTCGCCTCGCGCGAGCACGGCCAGGTCTTCGCCTGAGAACGGCGCCATGCCTCGCATCTTTTTCTTCGACATCGACAACACCCTGCTCGACCAGCGCACGCTGAGCATCCCGCCCTCGGCGCTGGCGGCCATCGACGGCCTGAAGCGCGCGGGAAACACTGTGGCGGTCGCCACCGGCCGCGCCCACGCGCACGCCAGGCCGTTCATCGACCAATTGCGGCCGAGCTACGCGATCACCCAGAACGGCGCCTGCATCCTGCGCGGCGACGAGCTGGCGTTCAGCGTGCCGCTGCCGCGGCGGCGGCTCGTCGCGCTGTTCGACTGGATGAAGTCGCAAGGCCATCATTTCGGCGTCAACGGCGGCGCGTCGGGCTATCTCGACGCGCAGACGCCGATGACCACCGCGCCGCTCGACACGGTGGCTATGCCCTACCAGTCCGAGCGCCCGGTCCACCTGGAGCGCGACGTTTACCAAGGCTGGCTGTTCTTCGACGAGTCGCTCGACGCCGTCCTGCTGCCGGCGATCCGCGCGCGTTTTCCCGAATTCAATCTCTTCCGCTGGCATCGCTGGGCCGTCGATGTCCAGTTGCGCGGCGTCAACAAATGGACCGGATGCCAGTGGGTGATGGCCCGGACCGGCTTCAGCCCGGAACAGGCCGTCGCTTTCGGCGACGGATTGAACGACGTGCCGATGCTGCAAGGCGTCGGCCTGGGCATCGCCATGGACAACGGCCACCCCGATCTGAAAGCCGTAGCCGACCGGATCGCCCCGGCGCCGCACCTCGACGGCATCGCAAGGATGCTGGAAAAACTGGCCGACGACGACGGCGGGGCGATGGCATGAATGCCATCGTTTTTGAAACGCGGCTGGGTTGTTCAGAGGACAGAAGACAGAGGACAGAAGACAGAGGACAGAGGACAGTAATATTTGCGGACGCGAAGCGCCCGGTAACTGAACGGTCCTCTGTCTTCTGACCAGCCTCCGCCCTACGAAAATCTTTCGCCGGCTCGGCGCGTGGAAAGCCCCTGGGAGCGCGGGGCACCAGCCCCGCAACGGCGGCGGCAGCGTCATGGTGCGGATTAAATGCGGGGCTGGTGCCCAGCGCTCCCAGGGAAAAGCTTCTCAGGGATCAGGTGGCAGGTGGCAGGTGGCAGGGAACAGGGTTTACCGGCGCTTCGCGCCGGAGTTTACGACCGGCATTCCAGAGGACAGAAGACAGTAATATTTGCGGGCGCGAAGCGCCCGGTGACTGAACTGTCCTCTGTCATCAGTCCTCTGTCTTCTGAATATCTGTCTTCTGAATATCTGTCTTCTGAACCGGACGAATCGAATGGAACTATAATCGTCGCTTCAAGAAATCACGGGCCGCGACGGGGAATCCAGGCTTCTTCGAGTCAAACGCGGCTCTTTTCCAAAAACAAGTGATGGAGTGGGTGGGAACATGGGCAAGCAGGACAGGAAATTCGTCGTCGGCATCACGGAACCGGGTTACGCCGACCACCGCGTCGAAAGCGCTCTTTTGGAGCCGCTGGGCGCGGAAGTGCGCTTCCTGCGCTGGGGCGGCGACCGGGCGCGGCTGCTGGAACAACTGGCGGACCTCGACGTGGTCATGGTGCGCGATCTTCCGCTGATGGACGCGCAGGCCATCGGCCGGCTGCGCGAGGGCGGCGGGATCGTCCGCTACGGCATCGGCGTCGACAACGTCGACCTGGACGCCGCCCGGCAGCGCGGCGTCAAGGTGGCCAACGTTCCCGACTACGGCGCCGACATCGAAGTCGCGGACCACGCGGCGGCCTTGACGCTGGCCCTGGCGCGGCGCGTCGTCAGCCGCCACGCGCAGGTGAACGCCGGGCAATGGAACATCGCCCAGCGAGAGCCGATCTACCGGATCGCCGGTTCGACCCTGGGCCTGGTCGGTTTCGGCAAGATCGCCCGCGCCTACCTCAAAAGGATGCGCGCCTTCGGCATCGACGAGGTTCTCGTCCATGACCCCTACATTAGCGACGATTTCGCCGCCCAGTTCCAGGCCAGGCGGACCGATTTCGAGACCCTTTGCCGCGACGCCCGGATCATCTCCCTGCACGCGCCGGCCACGCCGGAAACGCGCCATCTGGTCAATGCCCGGACGCTGGCCTTGATGAACGGGAAGACCTGCCTGGTCAATACCTCGCGCGGCGGCCTGGTCGACGTCCCGGCGCTGGCCGACGCCTTGAAGGCCAGGAAGATTTTTGGCGCGGCGCTCGACGTGCTCGACCCGGAGCCGATTGCCGGCGACTGTCCGCTGCGCGGCCTCGACAACGTGATCCTGACCGACCACACCGGCTGGTACTCGGAGGCCACGGTCTACACGATGCAGGAAAAGGCCGCCCAGGCCGCCGCCGAGATACTGACCACGGGCACGCCCACCCATTGGGTCAACCGCTGGTAGGCCGCTCGCCCCTTGGCGGTCCCGGCGTTTGCGAGGAATCCGCCATCCGCCGATAGTCCGGAGATTCACGATTCGAGAGGCAGGCAGGTACAATTCATGAAACAAGCAGTACAATCCGTAAGAAATGTAGTACAATTCGTAAAAAACGTAACAAGCGCCAAGGCAATTTGCGGCAAATCATGACTAACGCATCACCCTACGGAGGAAACACAATGAAAAGCACGTTCAAGATGGTCAGCACGACACTGGGGCTTTTGCTCGCCGCCGGTTTGATGATCGCGCCGGCAAGCGCCGCCGAAACGAGAACGATCAAGGTGGGCATCGGCCTGAACGAGCAGAGCCCTCAGTACACCGGCCTGCTGAAATTCAAGGAACTCGTCGAGAAGGAATCCGGCGGCCGGTTCAAGGTCGACCTTTTCGCCAACGCGCAACTCGGCGACGACACCAAGATGATGACTTCGCTGCGCGCCGGTACCCTGGAAATGACCTGTCCGTCGACCGCGCCGATCGCCGGGCTGGACAAGAAATGGATGGTCTTCGATCTGCCTTTCCTGTTCCCCAACGAGGAAGTCGCGGACAAGGTCCTCGACGGGCCGTTCGGGCAGAAATACCTGGAGTCCCTGCCCAGCCAGGGGATCATCGGCATGGCTTTCTGGGAAAACGGTTTCCGCCAGTTGACCAACAGTGTGCGCGAGATCAAGTCGCCAGCCGATCTGAAAGGGCTGAAGATCCGGACGATGGAAAATCCGGTGCATCTGGCCACCTTCAGGGGCATGGGCGCCAACCCGACGCCGATGCCCTTCAGCGAAATCTTCTCGGCCTTGCAGCAAAAGACGATCGACGGCCAGGAAAACCCGTCGACCACCAACTTCCTGCAGAAATACTACGAAGTGCAGAAGTACACGACGCTGTCGAACCACTTCTATTCCCCCTTCGTCTTCATGTACAGCAAGCGGCTGTGGGACAGGCTGTCGGCGGAAGACCAGGCGCTGATCCTCAAGGCGGCCAAGGAATCCGCCGTGTATCAGCGCCAGGTCAATCGCGAAACCATGGGCAAAGCCGTCGACGGCATGGAAAAAGCAGGCATGACGGTCACCCGCCTGACGCCGGAACAGCACAATGCCTTCGTGGAAGCGACCAAGACCATCGCGCAACAGTTCGAGGCCGATTTCGGCGCCGACAACCTGAAGACCATCAGGGATGAGATCGCCAAGGCCGGCAACAAGTAAGCGCGCCGGGTAATCGTCGCCAGCAAGCGCAGGATCGTTGAAATTCGCCCGGCCAATCGGGCAGACAACGATCCTGCTCCTTTTTTCGCCTTCGGAACGAGGCCAGAAATGGGTAATCTCAGCCAGATAGTCAACCGCGTCCTGCACGCGGCGATAGCGATATGCCTGTCGTGCATGGCGGTCTTCGTTTTCAGCAACGTCGTGCTGCGCTATTTCTTCAACGAGGGACTCACCTGGGCCGACGAGGCGTCCCGATACCTGTTCATCTGGCTGATCTTCCTGGGAGCCATCGTGGCCTCGCGGGAAAACGCCCACCTCGGCGTGGATACGCTGGTCAGCCGGCTGTCGCTGGCGAACAAGCGGCGCGTATTCATCCTGACCAACACGCTGCTGGCCATCACCATGGGGCTGTGCGCCCACGGCACGTGGCAATTGACGCTGCTGACCACGGACCAGGTGTCGGCGTCGATGCGCCTGCCGCTGGCCTTCGTCTACGTCTCCGGCTTCGTTTGCAGCGTGGGCATGGTGGCGATCGCGCTGTTCAACCTGTACCGCCTGCTCACCAACAAGGCGAGCGGGAAGGAACTCTCCATGACCGTGGATACGGAAGACCAGAAATTCATCGACGAAGCCTCCGCCGAAGCGGGCGAAGGAGGGCAAAAATAATGGCCATGACCATGTTCGTGTTTCTCGGCTCGCTGCTGCTGGCGATGGCGCTGGGCGTCCCCATCGCCCATTCCCTCATCATGAGCGGCATCGCGCTGCTGCTCCATCTGGATATGTTCGACACGCAAATCCTGGCGCAGACGCTGCTCGACGGCGCGGACAACTATCCGCTGATGGCCATCGCCTTCTTCATCCTGGCGGGCGAGCTGATGAACGCCGGCGGCGTCTCCAAGCGGATCATCGACTTCTCCATCGCCGTCATCGGCCACGTCAAGGGCGGCCTGGGCTACGTCGCCATCCTGGCCACCCTGCTCTTTTCCGGACTGACGGGATCGGCCATCGCCGACGTCGCCGCGCTCGGTTCCATCCTCATCCCGGTCATGGAGGAGGCGGGCTACAAGCGCAGCCACTCGGCGGCGCTGATCGCGTCGGCGGGCATCATTCCGCCGCTGACGCCGCCCAGCGTGCCGATGATCATCTTCGGCGTCACCGGCAACGTCTCGATCACCCGCCTGTTCATGTCCGGCATCATCCCCGCGGTGCTGCTGTGCCTGTGCCTGGCGGCGACCTGGGCGTGGATCGCGCGCAAGGAAAAATTCAAGGTGCAGCCCAAGCAGCCGTTCCGGGTGGTGCTGAGAACGAGCCGGGACGCCGTCTGGGCCTTCATCCTGCCGGTGATCATCATCGTCGGGCTGCGCTTCGGCATCTGCACGCCGACCGAATCGGCCGCCGTCGCGGTCTTCTACGCCCTGTTCGTCGGTCTTTTCATCTACCGCGAACTCAAATTCAGCAACATCACCCGGGTGCTGGTCGCGTCGGCCAAGACGACCAGCGTCGTCATGTTCCTGGCGGCGGCGGCGATGATCTCCTCGTGGCTGATCGCCGTGGCGAACATCCCGGCGCATCTGGCGGACACCCTCGCGCCGGTGATGGACAACAAGATCCTGCTGATGTTCGCCATCAACCTGCTCGTGCTCCTGGTCGGAACCGCGATGGATTCGACGCCGACGATCCTGATTCTCACGCCGGTCCTGATGCCGATCGTCCTGAAGGCGGGCATCGACCCGATCTATTTCGGCTTCATGTTCGTGTTCAACAACATGATCGGGCTGCTGACGCCGCCGGTCGGCACCGTGCTCAACGTCGCCGCGGGCGTCGGCAAGGTCAGCCTGGACGAAATCATCAAAAGGGTATTGCCCTACATGTGGATCGAAATCGTCCTGCTGCTGCTGCTCACGCTCTTCCCGCAGCTGGTGCTGGTGCCCATACAATGGTTCATGCCCAATTGAGTTTCCCGGCGGGGATCGAATTCTCGCCCAACGAAGTCCGGACAGGAGAAAAGATATGAATACGAAGTGGACCCCGGCGGAAAAACGCTACGACGCGATGCCCTACCGCAGCGTGGGCCAGAGTGGACTGAAACTGCCCGCCTTCTCGCTCGGGCTGTGGCACAACTTCGGCCAGAGCGCCGACCCCGCGGCGGCGCGCGAACTGCTCTTGCGCGCCTTCGACCTGGGGATCACCCATTTCGACCTGGCCAACAACTACGGCCCGCCGCCGGGCGCCGCCGAGGAACTGTTCG
This sequence comes from Accumulibacter sp., assembly GCA_031274075.1. GTDB lineage: Bacteria > Pseudomonadota > Gammaproteobacteria > Burkholderiales > Rhodocyclaceae > Propionivibrio. Next base: position 616 of record JAISQQ010000328.1, on the reverse strand, counting down.
GCGAAGTATTGTCGCGCGAGCTTGCGCCGCATCGCGACGAGATCATCGTTTCGACCAAGGCCGGCTACCCGATGTGGCCCGGCCCCTACGGCGCCAACGGCTCGCGCAAACACCTGCTGGCCAGCCTGGACCAGAGCCTCAAGCGCATGCGGCTCGACTACGTGGACATCTTCTACTCGCACCGCTTCGATCCGCAGACGCCCCTCGAGGAAACCCTGGGCGCGCTCGCCACCGCCGTGCGCCAGGGCAAGGCGCTGTACGCCGGAATCTCCTCGTATTCGGCGAAAAAGACACGGGAAGCCTCGACCCTGCTCAAGGCCATGGGCGCGCCGTGCGTGATCAGCCAGCCGTCGTATTCGATGCTCAACCGCTGGATCGAGAAGGATCTGCTCGATACGCTGCGCGACCAAGGCATCGGCTGCATCGTCTTCTCGCCGCTGGCGCAGGGCCTGCTGACCGGAAAATACCTCGCCGGCGTGCCGGCCGACTCGCGCAAGGCCAAGGGAGCCGCGTCGTTCCGGGAAAACTACCTCGCCCCGGCCACGCTCGAACGGATTCGCCAACTGAAGGAAATCGCCAGCCGCCGCGGCCAGACCCTGGCGCAAATGGCGCTGGC
>JAISQQ010000327.1 GCA_031274075.1 Accumulibacter sp. | reverse complement strand
GCCTCGGCGGGCGACCAGATCCGCAAGGGGGCCGAAATGGCGATCGCCGACATCAACGCCAAGGGCGGCGTGCTCGGGCAGCCGCTCAAGCTCGAAGTCGGCGACGACGCCTGCGACCCGAAACAGGCCGTATCCGTGGCCAACACCATGGTCAACAAGAAGATCGTCTTCATGCACGGCCACTGGTGCTCGAGTTCGACCATTCCGGCGTCCGACGTCTACAACGAATCGCAGATTCCGATGGCCACCGTGTCGACCAACCCGCAGGTGACCGCGCGCGGCCTGAAGAACCTCTTCCGCATCCTGGGCAGCGACGACCAGCAAGGGCCGGTGGCCGGCAACTATCTGGCCGATGCTTTCAAGGACAAGAAGATCGCCGTCGTCGACGACAAGAGTTCCTACGGCAAGGGACTCGCCGACGAGATCGCCAAGGCGGTGCAGGTCAAGGGCGTCCAGCCGGCGCTGCGCGAATCGATCACCGCCGGCGAGAAGGATTACTCGGGCCTGGTCAGCAAGATGAAGTCGGCCGGCGTCGAGGTGATGGCCTACGGCGGCTATCACACCGAGGTGGCGCTGATCCTGCGCCAGGCGCAGCAGGCCGGACTCAAGCTGACGGTGATGGGCGGCGACACGATGACCAACATGGAACTGGTGACCGCGGCCGGCGCGCTCGCCGACAACGTGCTGTTCACCTTCCCGCCCGATCCGCGCAAGAACCCCGGCGCGGCGGACGTGGTGAAGCGCTTCCGCGACGCCAGCATCGAGCCGGAAGGCTACGTGATGGTCGCCTACGCGGCGATGCAGCTCTTCGCCCAGGCCGCCGAGCAGGCCAAGGGCGTGAGCTACGCCGATCTCGAAAAAGCCCTGCGCGGCGGCAGCTTCGACACTGTGATCGGTTTGCTGTCCTTCGACGACAAGGGCAACAACAAGCAGCCCGGCTTCATGGTCTATCGGTGGAAGGACGGCAAGTACGACTACGTGACCCCGTGAGCGCCGCCTTATCAACCCGATCGCCGCCCTTTCCTCATCTGGAAAGGGCGGGATGGGCCGGGCCGTAACCTCGCATTTTTTGGGCGAAATCATGAATCGGATCGAAGGCGGCGCGCTGCGCCGGGCCTTGCGTGAAACTTATCGCGCCGACGAAACGCGGATCGTCGACGGCCTGATCGAGAAGGCGCGCTTTACGCCGGAAGAGCGGCGGCGCGTTTTCGAACGCGCGAAGCCCTTGGTCGAGACGATCCGCGAGAAGCGCCTGAAGACCACCGGCATCGACGCCTTTCTCAACACCTACGACCTGTCCTCGCGCGAAGGCGTGGTGCTGATGTGCCTGGCCGAGGCGCTGCTGCGCATCCCGGACACCGAGACGGTCGACCGGCTGATCCGCGACAAGATCGGCAATACCGAATGGGCCGAGCGGCTCGGCGCGTCGCACAGCACCTTCGTCAACGCCGGCACCTGGGCGCTCATGTTGACCGGACGCATCGTGCACCTCGACGACGCCGAGAAGAATCTCGGCGGCGTCTTGAAGCGCCTGATCACGCGCGTCGGCGAGCCGGTCATCCGGCAGGCGATCGTCACCGCGATGCGCATTCTCGGCAAGCAGTTCGTCATGGGGCGCGGCATCGGGGAAGCGCTCGAACGCGCGGCCGCGGCGGAGGCGCACGGCTACCGCCATACCTTCGACATGCTCGGCGAGGCGGCGCGGACCGCCGCCGACGCGCTCCGCTACGAGGATCTCTACGGCCTGGCCATCGACGCCATCGGCGCCGCCGGGGGCGGGCGGCCGGCGCTGGAGGCGCCCTCGGTGTCGATCAAGCTCTCCGCGCTGCATCCGCGCTACGAGGTGGCCAACGAGGAAGGCGTGCGCCGGGAACTCTGGCCGGTGGTCCGGAAACTCGCGCTGAAAGCCAGCAAACACGGCATCGGTTTCACCATCGACGCCGAGGAGATGGATCGCCTGGAGCTTTCGCTCGACCTGATCGAGTTCCTCGCGCTCGACCCGGAACTGGCCGGCTGGGACGGGCTGGGCATGGCCGTGCAGGCCTACCAGAAGCGCGCCTATGCGGTCGTCGAATGGCTCGCCGAGCTGGCGCACCGTTCGCGGCGCCGTTTCGGCCTGCGTCTGGTCAAGGGCGCTTATTGGGACGCCGAGATCAAGGCCGCGCAGGAACGCGGCCTGGCCGGCTACCCGGTGTTCACCCGCAAGGTAAACACCGACGTTTCGTACCTCGCCTGCGCCAAGCGGATGTTCGCCGATCCGGCGGCCTTCTACCCGGCGTTCGCCACGCACAACGCGCATACGCTGGCGGCGGTCGCCGAGATCGCCGGTGATAGCGGCGAATGGGAGTACCAGCGCCTGCACGGCATGGGAGAAGAGTTGTACGGCGAAGTCGTCGGGCCGGACAAATGGGGGCGCGCCTGCCGCGTCTACGCGCCGGTCGGCAGCCACGAGGAATTGCTGGCCTACCTGGTGCGCCGCCTGCTGGAAAACGGCGCCAACTCCTCGTTCGTCAACCGCATCGCCGACGAGCGTATGCCGGTCGAGCAACTGGTCGCCGATCCGGTGGAGAAAGCGGCGGCGCTCGCCGTCAAGCCGCATCCCGGCATCCCGCTTCCGCGCCAGCTCTTCGGCGCGGCGCGCGCCAACAGTGAAGGACTGGACATGAACGACAAGGCCACGCTCGACGCTTTGCGCCAAGCCATCGAACGCAGCGTCGCGGAACCTTGCGAGGCCGCCCCGCTGATCGGCGGCAAGGCGCTCAAGGGCCGGAGCAGCAAGCTTTGCGCGCCGGCCGACCGGCGCGACGTGGTCGGCAGCGTCATCGAGGCCGGCAGCGAACACGCGGCCGAGGCCATGCGCCGCGCCGCGGAGGCTTTCCCAGGCTGGTCGGATACCCGCGCCGGCGAGCGCGCGGCGATCCTCGAACGGGCGGCGGACACGCTGCAGCAGCGCCTGCCGGAACTGTCGGCGCTGATCGTTCGCGAGGGCGGGCGCACGCAGGGCGACGCCGTCTCCGAGGTACGCGAGGCGATCGATTTCTGCCGCTACTACGCCGCGCAGGCGCGCGAGAAGTTCGCCGCGCCGATCGCCCTGCCGGGGCCGACCGGCGAGCGCAACACGCTGTCGCTGCACGGGCGCGGGGTGTTCGTGTGCATCAGCCCGTGGAATTTCCCGCTGGCCATCTTCGTCGGGCAGATCGCCGCCGCGCTGGCCGCCGGCAACGCCGTCGTCGCCAAGCCGTCCGGGCAGACGCCGCTGGTCGCCTCGCAGGCCGTGCGCATCCTGCACGCCGCGGGCGTGCCGGGCGACGTTCTGGCCTTCCTGCCCGGCGGCGGCGGGCGCATTGGCGCGGCGCTGGTGGCCGATCCGCGCTGCGCCGGCGTCGCCTTCACCGGTTCGACCGAGGTGGCGCGCACGATCGCCCGCACGCTGGCCGCCAAGCCGGGGCCGATCGTGCCGCTGATCGCCGAGACGGGCGGTCAGAACGCGATGATCGTCGATTCCTCGGCGCTGGCCGAGCAGGTGGTGCGCGACGCCGTGACCTCGGCGTTCAACTCCGCCGGCCAGCGCTGCTCGGCGCTGCGCGTGCTGTTCCTGCAGGAGGACATCGCCGACAAGGTGTCGGCGATGCTGCGCGGCGCGATGCAGACCCTGCGCGTCGGCAACCCGGTCGACATCCGCACCGACGTCGGGCCGGTGATCGACGACGACGCGTGCTACCAGCTCAAGCGCCACGTGCGCAAGCTGGAAGGTTTCGCCACGCCGATCCAGGTGTGCCAGGTCGACGAGGAACTGAGCGCGCACGGCAGCTTTTTCGCGCCGTGCGCCTACGAGATCGACGACATCTCGCGGCTCGAGCACGAGGTGTTCGGGCCGATCCTGCACGTCGTGCGCTGGCGCTCCGATCAACTCGACGAGGTCTGCGACGCCATCGCCCGCACGGGGTACGGCCTGACGCTCGGCATCCACAGCCGCATCGACGAGACGGTCGAGCGCGTCACCCGGCGGCTGCGCGTCGGCAACACCTACGTGAACCGCAACATCATCGGCGCGGCGGTCGGCGTGCAGCCGTTCGGCGGCGAAGGACTGTCCGGCACCGGGCCGAAGGCCGGCGGGCCGCACTACCTGTACCGCTTCGCCTGCGAGCGGACGCTGTCGGTGGATACGACCGCGTCCGGCGGCAACGCGATCCTGATGTCGCTGGACAAGGGCGAGGAGTGAGCCCGTTCATGCGACGATGGGCAGGACGGAAAAAACCGGGCGCGGGACGGCGGCGGGGCAGGGCGATCGTTCGCGGCGCTCGTTTTTTCGCCGTCTTCGCCGCGGCTTATACGCGCAGTCCGCCGGGCCGTCCGGCCGTGTATTCCGGCGGCCGGGAGGGTAGACTGCGGGGCGGAGCGAATTTCGCGGCATTCACGGCTTTGGGAAGGAATCTATGGCTCTGGCCTTGCAGCAACTCATCAACGGGCTGACGCTCGGCGCGGTGTACGGGCTGATCGCCATCGGCTACACGATGGTGTACGGCATCATCGGCATGATCAATTTCGCGCACGGCGACATCTACATGGTCGGCGCCTTCATCGCGGTCACCGGCTTCACGCTGCTCGCCGCCTTCGGCGTCGGCTCGGTACCGTTCGCCCTGCTCGTGGTGCTGGCGGTGGCGGTGCTGTTTACCTCGGTGTACGGCTGGGCGGTGGAACGCCTGGCGTACCGGCCGCTGCGCGGTTCGACCCGGCTGGCGCCGCTGATCTCGGCGATCGGCATGTCGATCTTCCTGCAGAACATGGTGCAGCTCACCCAGGGCGCGCGCGTCAAGCCGGTTCCGCCGATGATCACCGGCGGCGTGGACCTGTTGACCATCGACGGCTTCACCGCGCGCCTTTCTTATTCGCAGGTGCTCATCGTGCTGGTGACGGTGGTGTTGCTCGCCGCCTTCACCTGGCTGATCACGCGCACCTCGTTCGGACGCCAGCAGCGCGCCTGCGAGCAGGACCGCACGATGACCGCGCTGCTCGGCATCGACGTCGACCGCACCATCTCGCTGACCTTCATGCTCGGCGCGGCGCTGGCCGCGGTGGCCGGCGTGCTGGTCACGGTGTACTACGGCGTGGTCGATTTCTACATCGGCTTCATCGCCGGCATCAAGGCGTTCACGGCGGCGGTGCTCGGCGGCATCGGCTCGCTGCCGGGGGCGATGCTCGGCGGCCTGCTGATCGGCCTGATCGAAGCCTTCTGGTCCAATTACCTGTCGGCGGAATACAAGGACGTGGCTACCTTCAGCATCCTGATCCTGGTGCTCATGTTCCGTCCCTCCGGCCTGCTGGGCCGGCCCGAAGTGGAGAAAGTCTGATGTCGCCCCTGGTTTCCGTCGGCGACGCGCCGACCCTGGCGGAACGCGGCAGGGACGCGGCGGGCATGGCCCTGGTCGCCCTGCTGCTCGGCATCCCGATGATCGGCCTGTCCACGGTCGATCAAGGCGGCGCGCTGCGGGTGCTGACGCGCTGGCCCTTGCTCGGCGTCTTCGTCGCCGTCGCGTTCTGCGGCCGGCTGCTGCTGCGCTACGCGCTCGACCTGCTCAAATCGCGCCGCCAAAAGCGCGACCGCGGCCGGTCGGCCGGGGCGGCGGCGACCCAGGCAGCATGGCACGGCGGCCGGGTGATCGACGCGGTCGGCTGGCTGGCTTTTGCCGTGGCGCTCGTGCTGCCGTTCGTCTTCGCCGACAACCGCTACTTCATCGACGTCGCGACCACCGTGCTGATCTACGTGATGCTCGGCTGGGGGCTGAACGTGGTCGTCGGCCTGGCCGGCCTGCTGGACCTGGGACACGCCGCCTTCTACGCGGTCGGCGCGTATGCCTACGCGTTGCTGGCGACGCAGCTCGGCTGGAGTTTCTGGGCGGCGCTGCCGGTCGCCGGGCTGGTCGCCGCCGTGTTCGGGTTGGCGCTCGGCTGGCCGTGCCTGCGCCTGCGCGGCGATTACCTGGCCATCGTCACGCTCGGCTTCGGCGAGATCATCCGCGTGGTGCTGGTCAACTGGACCGAGCTTTCGGGCGGGCCGAACGGCATTTCCTCGATTCCGCGCCCGAGTTTCTTCGGCCTGCCGTTCGCCCCGCCGGGGGACGCGCCGACTTTCGCCGCGTCCTTCGGGCTGGAATTCTCGCCGATGCACCGCCTCATCTTTCTCTATTACGTGATCCTGGCGCTCTCGCTCCTGACCAACGCGCTGGTCGCGCGCCTGCGCCGCCTGCCCGTCGGGCGCGCCTGGGAAGCCATGCGCGAGGACGAGATCGCCTGCCGGGCGCTGGGCATGAACGTGACCAACGTCAAGCTCTCGGCCTTCGCGCTGGGCGCCATGCTCGGCGGCGTCGCCGGCGTTTTCTTCGCCGCGCGGCAAGGCTTCATCTCGCCCGAATCCTTCACCTTCAACGAATCGGCGATCATCCTGTCGATCGTCGTGCTCGGCGGCATGGGCAGCCAGCTCGGCGTGGTGCTGGCCTCGCTGGTGCTGGTGCTGATTCCCGAGATCGGGCGCGATTTTTCCGAATACCGCATGCTGCTGTTCGGCGCGGCGATGATCCTGATCATGATCTGGCGGCCGGGCGGCATTCTCGCGCACCGCGAGCCGACGCTGCGTTTCAGGGGACTGAGGACAGAGGACAGATGACAGTTCAGTTACCGGGCGCGAAGCGCCCGCAGATATTACTGTCTTCAGTCCTCTGGAAAGCAGACGGACATGGCTGAGACCGATCAAGTGACAGAGGACGGAAGACAAGTGACAGTCCAGTCACCGGGCGCTTCGCGCCCGCAAACATTACTGTCTTCTGTCCTCCGTCCTCAGTCCTCTGATACGCTCCTGTCGGTCGAAAGCCTGAGCATGCGCTTCGGCGGGTTGGCCGCCATCGACGACTTCTCGTTCGACGCGCCGGCGGGCCGGATCACCGCCGTGATCGGCCCCAACGGCGCGGGCAAGACGACCTTCTTCAACTGCCTGACCGGCTTCTACAAGCCG
>JAISQQ010000301.1 GCA_031274075.1 Accumulibacter sp. | reverse complement strand
TCGATGCGCCGCCAGCAGGCCAGGGTGTCGTCGATGTGGTAAACCAGCGGCGACGGCACGCGGTGCCACGGATCGCAGGCCATGCTCACGCTGGCGTCGCGGTTCATGCGGCTCACGTTCCAGGAGAGAAACGCGGCGCGCGGCTCGGTGAGGCGTGGATTGGCTTCCATCAACCGGGCCGCCAGCGCCTCGCAATTCGGGTGGAGACTCGCCGCGATTCCGTTTTCGACGTGGCCCAGCCATTTGCCCAGCAGATGAGGCGAATCGTCGTCGATGGCCGGCTTGAGGCCAAGGAAATCGAGCATGACCAGTTGGGCGACCCGCCGCGGCCGCACGCCGGAATAGCTGGCGGCGATGTTGGCGCCCATGCTGTGCCCCACCAGCCGCGCCGGCGCACGCGGCGAATAACGCGACAGCAGGCAATCGAGGTCGGCGTAATAGTCCGGAAACCAGTACGGCCGGTTCAGCCACTCCGACTCGCCGTAGCCGCGCCAGTCGGGAGCAATCACGTGCCATGCCTGCCGGAGCGCGTCGACGACAAACTGGAAGGTGGGAGAACAATCCATCCAGCCGTGCAGGAAAAACACCGCCGGCGCGTCTTCCGGCCCCCAATGGCGGACGTTGTAGCGCAGGCCGCGAACGTCGACCTTCTCGGTTCTCGATTTCTTGTGTCGCATGCTGGGCGGGAAACAGGGATCGAAGGCGGGAGACAGGCCCGGTACGGCGAAGGGCCCTGTCGCCCGGTACTGTGGTCTATTCGATGCGGACTTTAGAAACTGTTTGCGATCTTCTCTCTGGGAGCGTGGGTATCTTACACAAGCCCATTATGAAAGCCTTTCTCCGAGCCATCTCTGGGAGCGCGGGGCACCCGCCCCGCTTTTGACCCGCGCCATGACACGGCCGCCGTTGTTGCGGGGCTGGTGCCCCGCGCTCCCAGAGAAGATCGCAAACAGGCTCTTAGAGCATTTTCGGGTCAAGTATTGACACATGAATGTTGGCATGGGCATGAGCGCGTCGTCCCGGCGCAAGCCGGGACCCGGTTCGTTGCTCGAATTCCTGGATTCCGGCTTGCGCTGGAATGACGAGGTAAGAATAGCCGCTGTCCGCACTGAAACGTAAAACACGCTAAACGCTCTTGACGTCGTCGTAGGACGAACTTTTGTTGAACAGGGCCTCGGCGTAGGAGCAGCGCGGCACGATCTTGATTTCCTTGTCCCGGGCAAAACCGGCCACCGCATCGACCAGTTTCTTGCCGAGCCCCTGGCCGCCGTACTCGCGTTCGACATGGGTGCGATCGAGGATGACGCGCTTGTCGCCGGCCCAGACGTAGCTGACTTCGCCTGCCGTCGAATCGCCGTCTTTCAACACGAAAGCGCCCTTTTGTCCATTATCCTGGTGAATGATTTCCATGTCGTTTCCTGTCCAGATGGCCAGCCGGTTTGAAGCGCGGCGGGCCATTCGCCGCCGCGAAACGCCACGCGCCCGCGCGGATCGGGCTTTCATGCCTTACTGTCCCTTGCTGTAATTCCCACGGCCTGCTTCATCGCCAGTGTAAAAAAGAGGACTGATGATAGCGCAGGACGACAATTCCAGGCACGGCGCGAAAACCGCCTCGATCGACGCCTGGGCAGGGACGGCCCGAATCAATCGGCCCCAGGCTTGCGCAACATGGCCAGGATTTGCCTCTGGACGGGATCGTGGCATTCGCGCTTGCCCATCACCAGCGGCCAGAGCTCGATATCCTCCATCTCGGCGAGGATCACGAACGCCGCTTCCTGCTCGGGACTCAGTTTCGAGAAGCGCCGGTCGAGAAAATCCCCCAGCAGCAAATCCATTTCGAGCTGCGCGCGATGCGTGCATCGCCAGCGCAGGCGTTTCATTTCGGTTTCGCTCAACATCGGATCGTCCTTTCGTTCACAGCGGCGAAATGTGTCCGCCCCGGTCCGCGCCAGCGCGTCCAAGGGCGGCTTCCAGGATAAAACAAGCGCCGATTCATTGACACCGCCGGAGTTTCGCACTTATGATCGACGACTATCTTTTCATATTTTTCCACCCATAGGAGTCCCAAAATGTCGAAAGCTCCCCTTCGCGTCGCCGTTACCGGCGCCGCCGGCCAGATCGGCTACAGCCTGCTTTTCCGCATCGCCTCCGGCGAAATGCTGGGCAAGGACCAGCCGGTCATCCTGCAACTGCTCGACTTGCCGCAGGTCCAAAAGGCCTGCGAGGGCGTGATCATGGAACTCTACGATTGCGCCTTCCCGCTGCTGGCCGGCGTTTTCGCCACCGATCAGCCCGATGTCGCCTTCAAGGACGCCGACATCTGCCTGCTGGTCGGCGCCCGTCCACGCACCAAGGGCATGGAGCGCGCCGATCTGCTCTCGGCCAACGGCGCCATTTTCACCGTCCAGGGCAAGTCGATCGCCGAAAACGCCAAGGAGGACGTCAAGGTGCTGGTGGTCGGCAACCCGGCCAACACCAACGCCTACATCGCCCGCTCGGCGGCCGTGAAGGTCGGACGCACCAATCCGGCCAACTACCACGCCATGCTGCGCCTCGACTACAACCGCGCCAAGTCGCAACTCGCCGCCAAGATCGGCCGCCCGGTCGGCAGCCTGGAGAAACTGGTCGTCTGGGGCAACCATTCGCCGACGATGTACGCCGATTACCGCCATTGCACGTCGAACGGCGACAGCGTCCAGCAGTTGATCGACGACGAGGCGTGGAACAACGACGTCTTCCTGCCCACCGTCGGCAAGCGCGGCGCGGCGATCATCGAGGCGCGCGGTTCCTCTTCGGCGGCGTCGGCCGCCAACGCGGCGATCGATCACGTGCGCGACTGGGTTTCCGGGTCCGACGACTGGGTGACCCTGGGCGTCGCCAGCGACGGTTCCTACGGGATTCCGGAGGGCATCGTCTTCGGCTTTCCGTGCGAGTGCAAGAACGGTTCGTACAAGATCGTCCAGGGCATCGCCATCGACGCCTTCGCCCGCGAAAAACTCGACAAGACGCTCAAGGAACTGACCGACGAGGCCGAGGCCGTCAAGAGCATGCTTTAGCGCGTTTTACGTTTTTGGCGCGGACCGCCGCTGTTTTCATCCCGTCGTTCCGCCGCCAGCCGGAATCCAGGAATATCGAGGAACGCACTGGGTTCCGGCTGACGCCGGGACGACGCGCTTATGCCTTGCTCATGCCTCGCTCATGCCTGTAGCAAACGTTCATGTGTCGATACGTGACCCGAAAATACCCTGATTCCGTCGGCACGGATCACTCGGCCCGGCCGGTTCCGGAAAAGCCGCGGCGCGTCCGCGGCTTTTTGCCGAGCGGGTGAAAGGCGGTTTTCCGGCTTTCGCCTTTCACCTTTCTCGCGCTCCAGGAGAATCCATCATTACCCCCAAACGCCCTTCCATCAAGGATGTCGCCCAGCTTGCCAGAGTGTCGACGGGCACCGTGTCGATGGTATTGAACGACAACCCGTCGGTATCGCCCAAGACGCGCGCGCGGGTCAAGCAGGCGATACAGGAATTGAGGTACATCTACAATCGCAGCGGCGCGCAGTTGCGAAAGAAGCGAAAAGGCGTCGTCGGGGTATCCATCTGCGATCTCGCCAATCCCTATTTTTCCGAAATCACGGTGGGCATCGAAGAAGCGCTTGGTGAACTGGGCTTCGCGCTCTTCCTGGGCCATGCGGGGGAATCGGTCGAACAACAGGGCAAATTCCTGAACCTCGCCCGCGAGCACAATGTGGACGGCCTGATCCTGATGCCCGCGGTCGGAACCCCCCGGAAAATAATCGAAACCATCGCCGACTGGCACATTCCGCTGGTCCTGGTTTCCAGATACGTCGCTGGAATATCCACGGACTATTCCGGGGCGGACAACCGCGCCGGACTGGCGACCGCGACCGGACACCTGCTGGCTCTCGGGCATAAAAAAATCGCCTTTGTCGGCGCCAACGCGCACACCACGACCGGCAGAGACCGCGTCCGGGGCTACAAGGCGGCCATGAAATCGGCGGGCCTCGCCATCCCGCCGGGTTTCATCGTCGAATGCGAGGCCACCAGGAAGCACGGCTTTCTCGCCGCGCAAAAGCTCTTCGGCGGACCGGGCGAAGCGCCGACGGCGATCGTCTGTTTCAACGATCTCCTGGCGTTCGGCGTCATGCTGGGCCTGAGAAACATGGGCATGGAGCCGGGAAGGGATTGTTCCGTCGTCGGCACCGACGACGTCATCGAGGCGGCGCTATGGCAACCCGGCTTGACGACCATGGCCATACGCCCGCGCCTCATCGGCCAAAATGCCGGCAAGCTGTTTCACAAACGCCTGGAATCGCCCGACCAGCGACCGGAAAAAGTGCTCCTGGAACCGGAACTCGTCGTTCGCGATTCCAGTTGGCGGCTTAACAGGTGACAGGTGTCAGGTGTCAGGGAACAGGGTTTACCGGCGCTTCGCGCCGCAAATTACTGTCACCTGTCACCTGTCACCTGATCCCTGAACACCTGACATCTGTCACCTGAATTCAGAATGACGCTCTTCGGACTCGACCGCCTTCTCGCCGATCCCGCGCTGCGCCGTCCGCTCGTGGGCAAGCGCCTTGCCTTGCTCGCGCATCCGGCGTCGGTCACCGCCGATCTCACGCACGCCATCGACGCGCTCGCGGCGCGGCGCGGCCTGAAGCTGACGGCGGTCTTCGGCCCCCAGCACGGCCTGCGCGGCGACAAGCAGGACAACATGGTCGAATCGCCGGATTTCCTCGATCCCCGGCACGGCATCCCGGTCTTCAGCCTGTACGGCGAGACGCGCCGGCCGACGGCGGCGATGCTCGACACTTTCGACGTGCTGCTGGTCGACCTGCAGGATCTCGGCTGCCGCGTCTACACCTTCATCACCACGCTGCGCTACCTGCTCGAAGCCGCCGCGCGGCATGGCAAGACGGTGTGGGTGCTCGACCGCCCCAACCCGGCGGGCCGGCCGGTCGAAGGCTTGACGCCGCGGCCCGGATGGGAGAGTTTCGTCGGCGCGGGGCCGTTGCCGATGCGCCACGGGATGACGCTGGGCGAACTGGCGCGCTGGTTCGTCGCCGAGTTCCGCCTGGACGTCGACTGCCAGGTGATCCCGATGCGAGGCTGGCGACCCGACGCCGCCCCCGGCTTCGGCTGGCCGCTCGGCGAGCGCGCCTGGGTCAATCCCAGCCCGAACGCGCCGAATCCGTTCATGGCACGCTGCTACGCCGGCACGGTGATGCTCGAAGGCACGACGCTCTCGGAAGGGCGCGGCACGACGCGCCCGCTCGAATGCTTCGGCGCCCCGGACATCGCCGCATCCGCCGTGATCGCCGCGATGCGGGCGCTGGCCCCGGACTGGCTCGCCGGCTGCCGGCTGCGCGAATGCTGGTTCGAGCCGACGTTTCACAAACACGCCGGCGCGCTGTGCGGCGGCGTGCAAATCCACGTCGAGGACGGCGGCTACCGGCATCACGAATTTCGCCCCTGGCGCTTGCAGGCGCTGGCCTTCAAGGCGATCCGCCGGCTCTATCCCGATTACCCGCTGTGGCGCGATTTCGCCTACGAATACGAGACCGGCCGGCTGGCCATCGATCTCATCAACGGCGGCGAGACGCTGCGCGCCTGGGTCGACGATCCGGCCGCGACGCCCGCCGACCTCGAATGTCTGGCCGCGCGCGACGAAGCCGCCTGGTCCGAGGCGCGCCAGGCGCATCTCTTGTATTGACCGCGGAAATCCAGGCTTGGGAAGGATCCGGGCCACCGCCTACGCAAATGTTGTAAACATTTGCCAAAAATCCTTTATATTCAAGTCCTTATATGGCGTCAAAAAGGTCTTTCACCGCGGGCATTTCATCGCGCATGAAGAAATGAACCCCATCGTCGGGTCTCCCCTGGGAGCGCGGGGCTTCTGCCCCGCAACGGCGGCGGTCGCGTCATTCCCGCCGTTGCGGGGCGGAAGCCCCGCGCTCCCAGGAATCTTTGCAACTATGCCCTCAACAGCGCCTTGATCCAGTTTTGCTGGCGGCTCTGGCCGCGTTGTTCGGTCAGTCGGGTGACAATGCGTTCTCTGGCGTCGGCGAAGCTCAGGGTGGTTCCGGGCAGGATGGCGTCGCAGAAGAGCAGGTGCAGGCCGATTGGCGATTCCAGCGGAAGGGAAAGTTCGCTTTCGGCGAGAGCGAAGGCGGGCGCGTCCAGTTCCGGGAAAAGTTGGCCGGGTTTGACCGTGCCGATGATTCCCCCTTCCAGCGCCGTGGGGCATTGTGAATGTTTGCTGGCGGCGGCGGCGAAATCTTCGGCGGTCTCGATGCGCGCGCGCAGGGTTTCCAGCAGGGTGAAG
>JAISQQ010000294.1 GCA_031274075.1 Accumulibacter sp. | reverse complement strand
CGCCGCCTGCTCGCCTCCTTCCACGACCAGAGCGGCGACGAGGAATGGCTGGTCGTGCTGCGCGAGGAAAACGACGCCTCGGCGATCGAATCCCTGATCGCCGCCTTCCGCCTGACGCAACGCGAAGCCGAAGTACTCTACTGGGTCACCCTCGGCAAGACCAACAAGGACATCGGCGACATTCTCGGCAGCAGCCCGCGCACCGTAAACAAACACCTCGAACACGTCTTCGAAAAGCTCGGCGTAGAAACGCGCACCGCCGCCGCCAATCTGGCGATGAGGATCAGAAGACAGAGGACAGAGGACGGAGGACAGTGATGTTTGCGGGCGCGAAGCGTCCGGTAATCAGAAGCTTCGACGGGGGTAGACGATACGCGGATCGGGAGTCGGATCGGGACGCGGATCAAGAGTCGGAAGGCGGTGTGTCCGTCTTGCTGCCGACGATGGCGCGAATGATGCCGAGGATGGGTACGCCCACCAGCGCCACGCTCACCAGCCAATGCGCGTCGGCTAGACCGCGCCGACGGAGGCCGCTATCGCCAGGGCGCCGATCACACCGCCGATATAGTGCCCGCGCCGCGTATCGGCGGCCAATAGCTTCAAGCGGGTATCCTCGAACGCGATTCGATGCGCCTGCTCCAGCTCCGCCATGCGCATGATGCGCTCAGCGCCGTCAGGGATGATGGCGTTGAATTCCGCCAGCGACTCCGGCGCGGGCAACGGCCCCGTCCAGCGCGAAGCCACGGCGACGACCTGCCGGGAAGGTGGATTAGCCCGCCCGGCGTTTCGCTTGGCCATGCTCCCGCTCGATCACCCGCCGGAAATCATCCCCGACATGCGTGAAACAGCGCCGCATCCGCTCCAGGTCGGACCCTTGGAGCCTTGGGTAATGCGGCGTGGAATAGACCGTTCCCGTCGAGGAGAGTCCGGCAAGTATCCCGGCGAATAGAGCGCTTCGTTTGTCCATGGGGTGAAGTATAGCAAATCTCAATGTCGTGGCGGTTCGCCTGGCCACCAAACCACAAATCAACCCGTAGGCATTTCCCTGTTGTAGACTGCGCGCATGGAAACGACTTCGAATCGCGCCCAAGCCCATGAAATCGGACGCGCCGCCGCCTTGGCGCGTGAAACGGTCAGGTTCGACCTGCTCGCGGACATCGACAAGACGGTTGATTTCCTGGCCTTGAGGTCAAGCAAGTTCCTCGATTCCGCCGCCGCCTACGGCGAGGTAAAGGAATACATCGACGCCCGCCCGGTAGTCCAGGACGACTACCTTGATCCGGACGACGAGATCATCGGCCTCTTGCTCGCGGCGGAAGACGTGTTGAAGAACTATATTCCGCGGATGACGCTCAAGCGCGGATCGATCGACCGGAACACGCGGCTCACCGGGGATCACCGCGAATCGCTCCACCAGGCCTACGAAGAATTGCTGTTCAACGCTGCCGTGTTGCTCGAATCCATCCAGACGGTGCGAGCGGCCATCATCGGACACGACCTCGAGGCCGAACCCCGCGACGTTCCTGAATTCGATACCGCCGGAGAACTGATCGCGGAATTGCGTCGATGACCGTTGTCGGCGCGGGTGGCGTCGTGATTGCCAAGTGGAAAAAATCCAGGCGCTTCCACAAGGAATATGACAGGCTGAGTATTGAACCGCGCGACCGCACCGACGCCCGGCTGCAAGACCTGGTAAAAAATCCCCCGCCGCCGGGTCTGGCGTTTGAAAAGCTCAAGGGATACGCCAACCCGGACATCTACACCATTCACGTCACCGGAAACCACAAGGTTTCAATGGAAATCGAGGACGGAACCGCCTTCCTTTGGCGAATTGCCACACACGACGAAATCGACTTGATGCCGTGACAGGGAAGCGTAAAAAAAGGGAAAGATCATGACCGAGAAATACTCAGGATTCGACGCGGCGGATTATCTCGACAGCGAGGAAACCATCACGGAATTTCTCTGTGCCGCCGCGGAAGACGAAAACCCGGACGTTCTTCTCTCCGCCATCGGCGCGGTGGCGCGGGCGCGCGGCATGGCAAGGGTCGCGGAAGACGCCGGACTCAACCGTGAAAGCCTGTACAAGGCGCTCTCTCCGGGCGCGCACCCACGTCATGACACGATTCAGCGGGTCATAAATGCCCTCGGTCTCAAAATACGATTCCAGGCGCTTTCACCGCCTTAGAAGCTGTTTGCGATCTTCTCTGGGAGCGCGGCAGGGCCATTGCACTCTGTGGCGTTGTTGGCATCGTGGCGATTTTCCTGGGGCGCGGGTCTCCGGCCCGTCTTGGCATTGGCGCACCCCGTAGGGCGGGAAAGCGCAGCGCCTCTCGCCGGTCCTTTTCACGGCGCAACGCGCCGCACGATTCAAAGGCCGTCGAATAATAGCGGCGGCTGCGCCGCCGGAGAGAAGGACCGGCGGGAGGCGCTGCGCTTTCCCGCCCTACGGGGTGCGCCAACGGTTTGGCGCCAACGACGCCACAGAGTGCAATGGCCCTGCCGCGCTCCCAGAGAAGATCGCAAACAGCTTCTAAGGCGGTGAAAGCGCCTGGAATCGTATTTTGAGACCGAGGGCATTTAT
>JAISQQ010000240.1 GCA_031274075.1 Accumulibacter sp. | reverse complement strand
TAGCAGATGCACAGTATCTGCGCCTTGGAAGCCGTGACGAAAATCGGCAATTCCTCACGCCCGCCAATGACCACCTGAACGACCGGAACCTCTCCCGGAATCGGCTGAAAACTGACCGGCGCGCCTCCCAGGCGCGCGCCGATCAAGGCCTCCAGCCCTTCCATCCGTTCCCGCAAGTTTTCCATTTCTCCTCCTGACAGTGTCGATAAACGCACATCGCGTGAGAACTACTATGGCGGATTCGACATATAATGTCAAGGCATATTATGTCCGAACGAAAAATTTTTTTGATCCGTTTGGCGATCACGGCGGACACCTGACGTTTCGGGGTGAAGCACGGGATTCCGGCTTCTGTATCGGGATTTTGCGGCTTCAGTTCGAAGGCTGGATCAAGTACTGACATGTCCGTTTTGCGAGAGAGCGGTGTGGCGGGGCCGCGCTGGACTCGACGGTAGTAAGCCCGCCGTGAAGAAGCGGCTACGGCTTTCCGAAAGCGAGAAAGCGCAAATCCAGCACAGAGTCGGGTGTCAGGTTTCAGCGGCGCGAAGCGCCGCAAGTTGCCGCCACCTGCCACCTGCCATCTGTCACCTGAACCCTGATAGACTTCCCGCTTGGATTGACAACCGGACGAACGGGGCGGGCGATGGAGAACGGCGGATCGGACAGGGCACAGGAAATCTTGCGTATGAAGGCGTGGTTCGATTGTGGCGATTGGGCCGCCGCCGAGGAAATCGCGCGGCGCCTGGTCGTGGCCGACGGGCAGGACGAGGAGGCGCGGCATCTGCTCGCGCAGACCGTCTTCAAGCAGGGGCGGACGCCGGAAGCCGTCGAACTGATGCAGGCGGTGCTGGACATCGACCCGACTCGCGCCTCGTACAACAACGACTACGGCGTGATGCTCGCTTCGCTTGGGCGCTGGGACGAGGCGGCGGCGGCCTACGGGATGGCAGTGGTGCTCGACCGGAGCGATTTCGACGCGCGCTTCAATCTGGCGCTGGCGCTGCTGCGTACCGGGCAGAAGGAGCGCGCGCGCGCCGAACTCGATCGGGTGCTGGCGCTGCGGCCCGATCTGCAGGAAGCGCTGGCGCTCGACGGCGAGTTGTTGATCGCGGAAGGCGAACCGGCCAAGGCGGTCGAAGCGCTGAAGAAAGCCATCGAGCTTGGGCAGGAGAATGTCTACGTCAAGCTGGGTTTGGCGTTGAAGGACATGCACCGCGACGAAGAGGCGCTCGATGCCCTGCAAACGGCCGAACGGATCGGCGACGACGACGCCCTTTTTTATCTGGGCAATTTCCACCGCGACAAGGGCGACAAGGCTCTGGCCGAGCATTTTTTCCGCCGGGCGGTGATTGCGCGTCCCGGCCTTGGATCCGCGTACAACAATCTGGGGCTGCTGTTGATGAAAGAGCGCGACCAGACGGCGCAGGCGGCGGAGTGCTTCGCGCGCGCGCTGGCGTGCGACCCGCGCAATGAATGGGCGTACGTCAATCTGGGTGGCCTGGATACGCGCGAGGGCCGGATGGAGAGCGCCGTTTTCATGCTCGAACGCGCGTTGAAGCTCAATCCGCGCTCGGCGAACGCTTGGCTCAACCTCGGCTATGCGTATACCCGCCAGTCGCGCCTGGACGAGGCCGAGGAGGCGTTTCGCCAGGCGCTGGAGATCCAGCCGGATTTCGCCGAGGCCGAGTGCAACCTCGGGCTGGTGTTGCTCCTGCGCGGCCGGCTCTCCGAGGGTTGGGCGCGCTACGAAAACCGTTGGTGGACGCCCGAAAGAGCCGGGCATCGGCCGCAATCCGACCGGCCGGAATGGGCCGGGGAAGCGCTCGGCCAGCGGACGCTGCTGGTATACAGGGAACAGGGTTTCGGCGACAACCTGCAGTTCGCGCGCTACCTGCCGCTCTTGCGCCAGCGTCATCCGGAGGCCCGGATTCGTTTCTGGTGCCTGCCGCCGCTTTGTCGCCTGTTCACGTCCCACGCCGCGGCCTGGGGCGTCGAACTGCTGCCGTCGTCGACGGACGCGAAGAGTTTGCCGCCGTTCGACGCGCATATCGCCCTGATGTCGCTGCCCGGGCGGATGGGCACCACGCTGGAGAATATTCCGGCCGAGGTTCCGTATATCGCCGCGCCGCCGGACCTGGCCGAAAAGTGGGCGGCGCGGCTCAAACCGCTGCCTGGCAGGAAAGTGGGGCTGGTCTGGTCCGGCAACGAAGCCTATTCGAGTCAAAGATTCCGCTCGGTGAGCCTGAAGCAGCTCCAGCCGCTGCTCGGCGTCGGCGGGATCAGTTGGGTTTCCCTGCAGAAAGGAGACGCCGCCGGCCAGATCGCCGCGGAAGGCTTGCCGGGCCTGATCCTCGACGTGATGGACGAAGTGGGTGATTTCGCCGATACCGCGGCGATCGTCGCCAATCTCGACCTGGTGATCAGCGTCGACACCGCGGTGCTGCACCTCGCGGGCGCGATGGGCAAACCGGTGTGGCTGCTCAACCGTTTCGACACCGACTGGCGCTGGCTGCTCGAACGCGAGGACAGTCCGTGGTATCCGACGATGCGCATTTTCCGGCAGGC
>JAISQQ010000194.1 GCA_031274075.1 Accumulibacter sp. | reverse complement strand
GGAAGGGGTTTGCATCCCCTCCCAAAACGGTCGCCGAAACCCCGGCCTTCAGGCCGGGGTTTGGCTCCCACCGCCCTGAAGGGCGGGGTTTCAAACCGGAGTTAGTTTTACGATGAAAGAAAAAATTGCCATTAAGACACACGAAATTGTTCACGTACTTAAGGAAGAGCAAGGGGCTTATACAGTAAGACCAGAATCAGCAGCATTCCGAGACACCATATTGCATGGCGATGCTGGCATGGCTCTTGAGGCAATACCTGACAAGCATGTTCAATGTATCGTCACAAGCCCTCCGTACTATTGCCAGAGAGACTATCAGGCAGACGGGCAGCTTGGGCAAGAGCAATCACCCGAACAGTACATTGCCAAGCTCGTTCATATTTTCGGTGAATGCCGGCGAGTCCTCCAGGACGATGGCACACTTTGGCTTAATCTCGGCGACAAATATTCGGATGGCCGCTTATTGGGTATGCCTTGGCGCGTTGCGCTTGCCTTAGTGGCTGACGGGTGGATTCTTCGTTCAGACATCATTTGGCAGAAACCAAATGCAATGCCCTCCTCTGTCAAAATGCGCCCGACGACAGATCATGAATACATCTTTATGTTCTCAAAAGGAACTGACTACTATTACGATGCTGATGCCATTCGAGAGCCACACGTTACGTTCTCTGAAAACAGCAAAATGAAAGGGGGAAGAAATCACTTTGGGAAGGCCAACGGAACGCCAGAAGAAGGTAAGAATGCGGGGAACTCTAATCTTCATCGTGGCAGATGGGATCAAGCGTTTCATCCATTAGGAAGAAACAAGCGCACTGTCTGGTCAATCCCGTTATCAAAATATCGAGATGCCCATTTTGCAGTATTTCCAGAAAAGCTAGTTGAAACATGTCTCTTGGCGGGGTCTCTCACTGAAAGTTTGATACTTGATCCTTTCTCTGGAAGCGGAACAACACTACTTGTTGCATCCCGTCTAAATCGGCACTTTTTGGGAATTGATTGCAATCTAGAATATTGCAAAATGGCTTTGGACAGACTCACTAAAAACCAAAGTGACCTCTTTTCGTCAAACCAGAAAGTATCCCTCCGGAAAATGGTGGGTTAAAAATAGCGGGGAATAATAGGGGACAGACCACGATTAAATTTTGGGATAATCTTTGATGCGTCATCTCTTCCTCCCTTGTATCCCTCGCCATACCCCGCTGCCCTGGGAATCAATCGTGTCTTGAATGGCTCGGGCGCTTTCCTCAACGCCGCCGCAAGCCTGGATTGAGCATCGCCGTCCCGGTCAGGCGACGGCCAGCGTCAGATGTCCGACCGCTTCAACAGCGGGCTTCACCTTGATTTCGATGTCGTAGCCAAGGCGGTTCAGGCAATCCATCAGCTTGCGCTCGGAGATGTTCGAGAAATCGCCGCGCATCATGTCGGAGACCTTCGGCTGCGTGATGCCCATCCGGCGCGCGGCTTCCTGCTGCGTCAAGCCGAGGCGATCGATGGCGTTCATGATCTCGATCACGAGGCCCGACTTGATCTTGAGTTTTTCCGCATCGGGCAGCCCCAGGTCGGCAAACACGTTGCCGGAGCTTTCCCAAATTTCAACGCCGTTGAAGACGCTCTTTTTCATTTTGTAACTCCTTCGCTTTTTCCGTTGCCACCTTGAGACGGTCGCGGATGATGTCCATGTCCTCTTTCGGGGTTTCGCTGCCACGCTTGCTCTTTTTCTGGAAACAATGCCGCACGAAAACCGCCTCCTCGAACCTACACAGTGTAGACCGCGCGGCAGGCGCCGCCCGCGTCGTTCTCCACTACTCCAATACGCCCGCGCCGCCAAAACCCTTGAGCACCTTCGTGGCAACGTGCGACCTGCCCGCTTGCGCCAACGACAGCGCATGACCGAACAGGCGCCGCACGCCGCGAGGCAATGCCATGAGGTCTTTGTAACTGCTGGCAATCCATTGGAGGGGTTTCTCATTCATGACCGGGTTATACATGAAAATAGATAATATTCCAAATCAACAGCCGGCATTTGTCACGAGTTTGAAATAATAGGGAACAACCCACGATTAATTCCCATCCACTCTTTCTCCCTCATTGAAACTTTGAAGGAAGCGGAAAAAGGCCCGCCTCCCCTGCTACACTGGCGCTATCGCAATCAATATCCCGTCCAGAAAACATGCCCCGGAAAAGTGAACGCATCCGCGGCTTCACCGAATCGGTGATTCGCCGCATGACCCGCATCGCCAATCAGCACGGCGCCATCAATCTCTCGCAAGGCTTTCCCGATTTCGACCCGCCGCGGGCGTTGCTCGACGCGGGCGTCCGGGCCATGCGCGAGGGGCCGCATCAATACGCCGTGACCTGGGGCGCCGCCGATTTCCGCCAGGCGCTGGCCGCCAAGCAGAGCCGCCTGATGGGCCTCGACATCGACCCGGAGCGGAATATCGTGGTGACCTGCGGCAGCACCGAGGCGATGATGGCCGCGATGCTGACCGTCTGCAACGCCGGGGACAAGGTCGTCGTCTTCTCGCCGTTCTACGAGAACTACGGCGCCGACGCGATCCTTTCCGGCGCGGAGCCGATCTTCGTGCCGCTCGCGCCGCCCGCCTTCGGCTTCGACCCGGCGGCGCTGGAAGCCGCCTTCGCCCAAGGCCCGAAGGCGATCATCCTGTGCAACCCGTCGAACCCCTCGGGCAAGGTGTTCAGCGAGGAGGAACTGCTCGTCATCGCCCGGCTGGCCGAAAAGTACGACACTTTCGTGATTACCGACGAGGTGTACGAGCACATCGTCTACGCGCCGCGCAGGCACCGCTATTTCGCCGCGCTGCCGGGCATGTTCGAGCGCACCATTTCCTGCTCCTCGCTGTCGAAAACGTATTCGATCACCGGCTGGCGGCTGGGCTACGTGATCGCCTCGCCGGACGTGATCGACGGCGCGAGGAAAGTCCACGACTTCCTGACCGTCGGCGCCGCCGCGCCGCTGCAGGCGGCCGCGGTCACCGCCCTGGAATTCCCGGATTCCTATTACGCGGAACTGCGGGACGCCTACGCGAAGAAGCGCGCCTGCCTTCTCGGCTGGCTCGACCGCGCCGGACTGTCCTACTACCCGCCGCAGGGCGCTTATTACGTGCTCGTCGACATCGGCGAATTCATCCGCGGCACGGACTTCGACGACACCTACTTCGCCGAATGGCTGACCCGGCGCGTGGGCGTCGCTCCCGTGCCGGGTTCCAGTTTTTTCCGCGAGCCGGTGCATAACTATATTCGCTTCCATTTCGCCAAGCGCGAAGCGACGCTGGACGCCGCCGGAGAAAAGCTGCTCGAAATACGGCAACGCTGGCGGGAGAACCCGGTTCCAGAGGACAGATGACAGAGGACAGAGGACAGAGGACAGTTCAGTTACCGGGCGCTTCGCGCCCGCAAATATTACTGTCCTCTGTCATCTGTCATCTGTCCGACGAGCGCGATTCCCAGGAGCATGGCGGTGACGAAAACGGCGGCGGGCAATTGACCTAGCCCGAGGCCGACCAGCGCGGCTCCGGGACAAAGCCCGGCGATTCCCCAGCCGACGCCGAACACGACGCTGCCGACAAGGAGCGGAAAATCGACCGGCTGCGGTTCGGGCCAGTGGAACGGTTCGCCGACGAAAGAGCGGTCGATGGCGCGCGCGCCGTGGAATTCGACGACCACCACGCCGAGGGCGGCGGCCATGACCAGTCCGAGCGAGGGGTCCCACGCGCCGAAAACGTCGAGGAAAGCCTGGACCTTGGCCGGATTGCTCATGCCCGAGACGAACAGCCCGATGCCGAACAGCAGTCCGGAGAGCAAGGCGATCACGGGCCGGGCGACGCGCACGGCGATCACGCCAGATGACGGAAGACGTAAGTCACGCTCATGGCCGCGCCCATGAACAGAACGACCGCGACGAGCGAACGCCGGGAGAAGCGTCCCAGCCCGCAGATGCCGTGGCCGCTGGTGCAGCCCTTGGCCAGGCGCGCTCCGATGCCCGCCAGGAAGCCGCCGAGGACGAAATCGAGCAATGATCCGCTGGTTCCGCCGGCCTGCTGGAGATCGGGCCATTCGACCAGCGAGAAGGGTTTGAGCACGCTCGGCGCGATCACCAGCCCGGCGACGAAGGCGCTTTTCCAGCCGAAATCGCGGCTGCCCGGATCGAGCAGGCCGCTGACGATGCCGCTGATCCCCGCGAACCGGCCGATGCCGAGCAGCAGGAAAGTACAGGCCACGCCGATCAACAAGCCGCCGACCAGCGACGCCGCCGGCGAGAAATTCAGCCAGTCGATCGACATGAGCGGAGGTTCAGGGCGTTTTGCGTTTCAGCGCGGGCAGCGGCCATCGCCCTCCCCTCATTCCTTTGTCCGCCGGAATCCGGGGATTTGGGGAAGGCGCTGGGTCCCGGCTTTCGCCGGGACGACGACGCGCCGGCGCTCGTTCCAGGCTTCATGCGCCGACATGAACGCCCTGGCCCTGAACGGCGCGCGGGCGGGCAGGATCCGGTCATTGCGACCAGGGCAGGCCGCGCACCTTCCATCCGGCGATGACGCGCTGTCCCGCTTCGTTCTTGTCGCCTTCGAAGCCTTCGAGAACGTTGAAGCAGTTGCCGAAGCCCTCGCCCGCCAGCAGCTCGGCCGCCTCGCGCGAACGCACGCTGGAACGGCATAGCAGCAGGATCGCGTCGGCCGGCAGGAAGGTCTTCTTGATCTCTCTCAGGAAACGCGGATTCAGCTCCCAGTCGCTGAACAGCCGCCACGGGATTTCAACGGCGCCGGGCACGCGCCCGATCAGCGTCAGCTCTTCCGGGGTGCGGATATCGACCAGCTTCGCGCCCGGATACTCCTGCGCCAGACGCCACGCTTCCTCCGGGGCAAGCTCGCCGCGATACGCGACGCCGCGCTCGCGGGCGCGAGCCTCCGCCCGGAGGATGATCTCGTCCAGGCTCTCGTTCGCGCGCGTTTCGGGAAGCTTGATCACTTTTGCCGCCGATGTCGACATGCTTATCTCCTGCGATGCGTCCCGATGATCCACGGAACCCTTGCCAAAAATCCGGAGACATTCTATCGATCCAGCGATGAAAATCGAACGAATTTCTTCTGCTGAACTTATTCGTTTTGGTGATAAGTGTGATGAGTGTGACGAGTCCCCGGCCAACGGTTTCACGCGCTGGAGTTTCACGCGATGAAGCGGCCCGGCGTTCTTCAGGTTTTCGACAAGGCGCGGTCGATGTCCCAAAGGATGTCGTCAAGCGTTTCCAGGCCGATCGAGAGACGGATCAGGTCGGGCGGAACGCCGGCGGCGATCTGTTGTTCCTCGCTCATCTGGCGGTGGGTGGTCGATGCCGGATGGATGACCAGCGTCTTCGCGTCGCCGATATTGGCAAGATGCGACAGGAATTCGACGTTGTCGATGAATTTCTGCCCGGCCGCCGCGCCGCCCTCGATGCCGAAGGAAAGTACCGCGCCGCCGCCGCGGGGAAGGTATTTTTGCGCCAGCGCATGATATTTTCCCGACGGCAGGGCGGGATAATTGACCCATGCGACCTTGGGATGCGTTTCGAGGAAGCGGGCGACGGCGAGCGCGTTCGAGCAATGCCGTTCCATGCGCAGGGAGAGCGTCTCCACGCCCTGGAGAAGCAGGAAGGCGTTGAACGGCGAGAGCGTCGGGCCGAAGGTGCGCAGCATTTCCATGCGGCATTTCGCGGTGAAGCCGAAGTCTCCGAAGGTTTCGTAGAAGCGGACGTCGTGATAGCCGATCGACGGATCAGTCATGCAGGGAAAGTTTCCGTTGTCCCAGGGAAATTTTCCGGATTCGACGACCAGGCCGCCCATCGTCGTGCCGTGTCCGCCGATGAATTTCGTCGCCGAATGCAGGACCACCGCCGCTCCCCATTCGAATGGACGGCAGAGCCAGGGAGAAGCGAAGGTGTTGTCGACGAACAGCGGCAGGCCGGCGTCGTTGGCGATCTTCGCGACGCGCTCGATGTCCAGCACGTTGAGCGACGGATTGCCCAGGGTTTCGGCGTACAGCACCTTGGTCTTCGGCGTGATGGCGCGGGCGAAGTTTTCCGGGTCGTCGGAATCGACGAAGTTCGTCTCGATGCCGAGCTTGCGGAAATTGACGTCGAGTTGGGAGTAGGTACCGCCATAAAGCGCGCGCGCGGCGACGATTTCGTCGCCGGCTTCGAGGATGTTGAGCAAGGCCAGCATCTGCGCCGCGAGTCCGCTCGCCGCGGCAACGGCGGCGCGTCCGCCCTCCAGCGCGGCGATGCGCTCTTCGAGCACGGCGACCGTCGGGTTGGAGAGGCGCGAATAGACGTTGCCGAAAGTCTGGAGGTTGAACAGGCTGGCGGCGTGATCGGGCGAATCGAAGACGTACGATGTCGTCTGATAGATCGGCACGGCACGGCTGCCGGTCGCGGCGTCCGGAATCTGTCCGGCATGAAGGCTCAGGGTTTCAAATCCATAGTTGCGGTCGGCCACGATCTTCCCCTTGGAGCGTTTTACGTATTAA
>JAISQQ010000161.1 GCA_031274075.1 Accumulibacter sp. | reverse complement strand
GAAAGTTTTTCTCGGATAGCCGCCATGTTCAGACAATTTGGGAAGGTGTTCGTATTTTCCCGCCCGGCGTTCAAGAACCTGCTGCGCCATCCATGGATCCTCGGCGGCTTTGGGAGCGTGGCCCTGCTGGGGATGGTTACCGCGTCGGCCATCGTATCGCACACCGACAGCGTGCCGGAACCCGTGCGGACCGTCACGGTGCTGGAGCAACTCGTGCTGCCTGCCGTCGTTCCGGTGGATTCCGGCGTCGGCGAATTCGTGCGCGAAGAGCGCATCCAGCGTTCGGATACCCTGTCGAGCCTGCTCTCCCGCCTGGGAGTCAAGGACCCCAAGGCGCTTGCCTTCATCAGCTACGCCCCGGAAGCCGGCGTCATCGCGCGTCAGTTGCGCCCCGGAAAAACGGTTACCGCGAAGACCGGCGCGGACGGGCGGCTCGCCAGCCTTCACTTTCCGATCAACGGCAAGGACTCGATGCTGGTCGTCGAGCGGAAGGGCGACAAATTCACCGCCAGCGAACGGGAAACCCCCTTGAGCACGCGGATCCACGTCAATTCCGGCGAAATCGTCTCTTCGCTTTTCGGCGCCACGGACGAGGCCGGCATTCCCGACGTCATCGCCACGCAGCTCGCGGAAATCTTCGGCAGCGATATCGATTTCTACCGCGATCTGCGCAAGGGAGACAAGTTCTCCGTCGTTTTCGAGACGCTGACCCACAACGGCCAGTATTTCCGCAGCGGCCGCATTCTCGCCGCCGAGTTCATCAACAGCCATAAAATCTACCAGGCATACTGGTTCCAGACGGAAGACGGCAAGGAGGGATATTACAGCGGCGAGGGGAAGAACCTGCGCAAGACCTTTCTCAAGTCGCCGC
Source organism: Accumulibacter sp. (assembly GCA_031274075.1). Lineage (GTDB taxonomy): Bacteria > Pseudomonadota > Gammaproteobacteria > Burkholderiales > Rhodocyclaceae > Propionivibrio. The sequence continues at coordinate 4,658 of JAISQQ010000161.1, read as the reverse complement.
TGGAGTTTTCGCGCGTCACCTCGGGGTTCTCGAACGCCCGGCTGCATCCCGTACTGCAAGTCATGCGCGGGCACCGGGGGGTCGATTACGGCGCCCCGGTCGGAACCTTGGTGCGCGCCGTCGCCGACGGCGTCGTGGAATTTTCCGGCTGGCAGGGCGGCTATGGGAATCTGATCGTTCTCCGGCACCAGGGCAGCTATTCGACCGCCTATGGGCACATGAACGGCTTCGCCCCGGAAATCCGCAAAGGCGCGCGGGTGAACCAGGGCGACACGATCGGTTTCGTCGGGCAAACCGGGCTGGCGAGCGGTCCGCACCTCCATTACGAGTTCCGCGTCAATGGAGAGCAGATCGACCCGATGGCCATAGCGCTGCCGGACCCCGTCCCCCTGGACGACGCGCAGCTTGCCCGCTTCAAGGCGGCGATTCCCCCGCTGCTTTCCTACCTCGACCTGGCCAGGCAGGCATGGATGCTGGCCTCGATCGAATGAGGAGCGGGCCGCCCGCCGCTCGAAAAAGGCGAGTATCCCTCGCCTTTTTTCACGCCCGCCGGCGTGCCGGTCACACTGTTGAAAGCGATGTTGGAGCGTTTTGCGTTTTAGTATAGACGCGGCTATTCCCATCCCGTCATTCCGGCGCAAGCCGGAATCCAGGAATTTTGACGAACGAACTGGGTCCCGGCTTGCGCCGGGACGACGCGCCATGTAGGGCGGATGCAATCCGCCGGTCGAAAACTCCGGCGCAACGCGCCGCACGATTCAAGGCCGTCGAACAATAAAAGCGGCTGCGCCGGGGAAAACAACCGGCGAGAGGCGCTTCGCTTTCCCGCTCTACGTGTCGGGTGTCAAGTATCAGGTATCAGATGTCAGGTGTCGGTATTCTTGCGAGCGCAAAGTGCTCTCCAGAGAGAAGATCGCCAACAGCTTCCAAGGAACGAACCGGCTCCCGGCGATAAAAGGGACGACGACTCTATGCCTATACCCCGTTCATGCGGATGAACTGTGTCGATACCCGACCCGGAAACGCAGGATAGACACGCTCACAGACTCAGCTGAAGCGCCCCCAGGCCGGCGTAGTCGGAGAGATTGCAGCTCAGCACGATCACTTGCAGGCCGCGCCGCGCCGCCAAATCCAGCATTCCTTGCAGCGTCTGGACGCGCTCGGGGTCGGAATAGGCGAAGGCGTCGTCAAAGACCACGGGCAGGCATCCGCCGTGTTCTTCCGCCAGCAGTTCCGCCGCCGCCAGCCGCACCGCGGCGGCGACTTGCTCCCTGGCGCCGCCGCTCAACGCGTCGAACGCCAGCGCGCCGCCGTCGCTCAGCGCGTCGAACGCCAGCGCGCCGCCGTCGCCGCGAATCAGTTCGATGCCGCCCAATTGCTTGCCGTCGTCCATCCTCACTTGCGCGCGCGCTCCGGGAAAGACGAAACCCAGATAGCCGCCGATTTTCTCGGCGAAGGGGCGCGAAAGCGTTTCGCTCGCGGTCCGCTGCTCTTCCTTGAACAGCTCGTCCAGGCGCCGCACCGCCCTGGCGTAGCGTTCGGCGACGGCAAAGGCTTCTTGCGCGCGCCGCTCCCGCGCCTTGAGTTCCTCCAGCGCCGCGTGCGGGTCGAGGCTGCCGTCGGAACGCAACAGGGTCTCGCTGCGGATGCGCCGTTCTTCGGCCTGCTGCCTGCCTTCACCCAGTTGCGCCAGCGCGCGTTCCAACCGGCTCATCGCGGCGTCGAGCCGTTCGGGGTCGAGCGCCCGCAAGGCCTCTCGCGTACCGGCCAGTTCGCTTTCCGCTTTCCCGGCGGCGGCGAGCGCGTCGGCCAGCCCCGCGGCGCGCGCGTCGTCGTCGCCGTTCTGTTCGCTCAAGACGGACAGGCGGGTGTTCACTTCATCCAGCCTGCGCCCGATGCGGGCGGCCTTGGCCTGCGCTTCTTCCCGCTTGTCCCGGGCGGCCGCCTGCGCCTCCCGCCGGGCGTCGCATTCCAGCCGGGCCTGCGTCTCCGCGCGCTTGGCCTGTTCGAGGCCCGCCTGCGCGTCCCGGCATCGCGCCTGGGCTTCTTCTTGCGTGGCGACGTCTCCCTCGCGGCCGCCTGCCCGGACGATACTCGCCGCCGCGGCGCGCCACTCGTTTTTTGCCGCGCCGTGGTCGCTGCGCAAGCGGCCCTCGGCGTCCAGGGCTTCCAGCCGCTTTTGCTCGGCCTGGACGTCGGCGCTCAATTGCCTGCGCTTTTCCAGGGCCGCCTCGGCCTCGGCCAGGTTCTTGACCCTGGCCTCGCGCAGTTCGTCCTTGAAGCGCGCTTCGCAGCGGGCATGGGCGTCGCGCGCCTCATCCAGGCTCTTCCCTCCGCCGGGGCGAATGCGCAGCGTCGTGTTCCCCGCGCGAATCTCCGCCGCGTCCGTGACGCGCCGTTTTTCGCCGGGCTTCATCGCTTCCCCGCCGAGGGTCACGGCGACGTCCGTCGCCAGCAGCTCGATTTCGGCGGCCAGGGCGTCGAGTTCCGTCTTCGCCTGGAAGCGTTCGTTTTCAAGCTCGCGCAGACGGCCCAGGTTCTTTTGGCTCATCTCCGGCAAAACGGCCAGCCGGCCGTTCAGCGCGTCGATCCTGCCCCGCACGGCGTCGGTTTGCGCCAGCCGCTTCTCCAGTTCCAGGTAGCGCGCTTCTTTTTCAAAACACCGCAGCCACTCGTCCGCCAGATCCTTGCGCGCCTGTTCCTGTTCACGCCGGGCCTGGGCGTCGGCCAAGGTCTGTTGCGCAAACTCCGCCGCCTGCCGGGCCTGGCGCTCGTTTTCCTCGAAGGCGCGCAATGCCGCTTGCAGCGGGGCAAACTCCAGCGCCAATTCATCGCCATGTTTCTTGAGTTCGCGGATTTCCTTGTCCACGCCTTGCAGACGCTCCAACGCGCGCGCCGACTGCGCGGAATCGCCGGCCTGGCGCGCTTCGGTCTGCCGCAAAGCCTGCACGCGCTTCAGCTTGTCTACGACGTCGGCGAGCTGGCGGCGTTGCCCGGCGATGTCGCTTTCCAGACGCTCGATTTCCGCGACGGCCTGGTCGTGGGCGTTAACCGCCGCCTCCAGCGCCTCGCATTCCTCCCCGGCCTTCCGCGCCTGCCCGGCGGCGGCGCGCCAGGCTTTTTCTGCTCTGTCCGGCTCCGAACCGGTCCGGTACTTGCCGTTGGCGGTAAAGATTTCGGCGCGCGCCTTTTCAAATTTATCGGCGATGGCCGCGTCCAGCGCGGACTGGATGAGCGCCGCGCCGCCAAGCCGCTGCAAGCGCTGGACCAGATTCGCGCTCTGTCCCTTCAGGGCGTCGGCGGGGTCGTCGCCGCTCCGGCCCTGCCAGACCCACAGATGCTGCCATTGCGATTCGGCCTTGACCCCCGTTCCACGCCCGCTGTTCGGGACGCCCAGCAATTCGCCCAGCTTCTCGTGCGCCTCCTCGTTGCTCCACGTCCGGCCACCCGCCTGCGTCAGGCTCGCCGTCCCGTTCGGCCCCCGGAACAGCTTCCTGACGGTATAGACCGCCCCCGCCGTTTCAAACCTGACTTCGACCTCGGGCAGGCCGCCGTGCGTCTCCGAGCGCATCTTCCGGTGCGTTTCGGTCGTTCCTTGGGCGGGCAGGAACAGCGCGCAATGGATCGCTTCCACCAGGGTGCTTTTTCCCGACTCGTTCGCGCCGCCGATCACGGTGAGCTGTGGATCGAAAGCGAGCTTCGTTTCCTTGTGGACCCGATAGTTGCTGACGCTTGCGGAAAGCAGTCTCATACGCCCGCTTCCCGATAGAGTTCGCGCAGGGCGACGCGCGCGATCGCCGCGCTCTCGCCGTCCCCCCTGGATTCCTCCAGCAATTTGCCGGCGACGGCGACGAGCAAGGGGTTCCCCGTCTGCCGGGCGAAGCGTTCGAGTTCTTCCCCGGTCGGCGCTACGCTCACCTGGCTCGCGCATTTGAGCCGCAACAGCCGGGACGCCAGGGTCTCCAGGGCGCGATCGAGTCTTGCGAACGCCCCGAAGCCCAGGGAACCTTGCAGCGTCAGCTTCAGCAAGTCGGCGTCGGTCCGCGTCCCGAATGTCTCCGCCAGCCTCCGCTCGAACGACAAAAGGGATTCGTCGTCGGAAAAGCGGTAGCTGTGCTCGTGCCATCGCAGCCGTCCCGTGCGCACTTTTTCGACGATGGGCGTCTGTCCGCGCGCGGCTTCGACGAGCAACACGTGTCCGGGATCGTTGTCCGCGCCTTTCGGGAAACGGTCGATTTCCGGCGTCCCGGAATACCACGCCTTCCCGCCGACCTGTTTCGCGCCGTGCCAATCCCCCAGCGCGATGTAATCCAGTTCACCCTCGGGCAGGCGCGCGAGGTCGATGACGTTCTCGCCGCCGGCGTCCTCTTCATCCGCGTCCAGGCTCCCCTGGAAATCGAGCACGCTGCCGTGGGCCAGGACGATGCGCGGCGCGTCTGTGGAAAGGGCGGCGGGAAGGGCGGCGGCGTCGAGCGTTCTCACCCACGCCGTCAGGTCGGCGCTCTCGTGCCGGCGCAGCAGCGGGCACGGCAGGATGATCGCGCCGCCCTCCGTCGCCACGGCTTCCGGCTTGAGCAGGATATGAAGATTGGGCGCCAGCGATTCGCGTTCGCGCAAAAAGAACGCCTGCTCCCACACGCTGCCCGCGCCGCCGTGAT
>JAISQQ010000152.1 GCA_031274075.1 Accumulibacter sp. | reverse complement strand
ACGTTGCTGACGACGATGCCCAGGTCGGCGGCGGCGCGCAGATCGATGGTGTCGACGCCGACGCCATAACGGGCGATCACCTTGCAGCGCGGCAATTTCTCCAGCACGCGCCGGGTCATCGGAGCGTACTGGATGAGCAAGCCCTCGCCGTCCGCGCATTCGGCGATGATTTCATCCTCCGCCAGGTACGCATGCCAGGGAAGCTCGGGACAGATGTCCCGCAGCACCTTTTTCTCGATTTCTATCGACTGATGATCGCAATCCACGACGATGACTACACGCGGCGTCCCCTGCATTTCGATTTCTCCTCACGACGGGCCTGAAACAAGAAGCGGAATGATGTTCCCGCATCCAAATCCGGCGAATCCCGCAGAACATCGTTTTACCATCAAGCGGGTATTTTACCAATCCGCCAGTCGATGGGAGCTTGAATCGGCAAGAAATTAGCGACCGGCATTTGTGCCCGTCACTCCGAACTATCCCTGAAGAGCGGAACTTCAAGCGGAGCCGGTTTCACCGAAAACCAACTCCGTTGGAGACCTCCACCTTTTGTCGCAATACTGTTTGGCTATAAATAATCCCCCATCAATATAGCCGTATCACGGTGTAGGAATCGCCAGGGCGCGGGTCAGGCGAAGCTATCAGCGGGAGCGCGGCTGGCCGATTATCTGACGATCGGTTTTCCGGCCTTGAACTGTCCTCTGGACGAGGTCAGGCCAGTTCTGGCGGAGCATGATGCGCAGAGTAAGCGCCAGCGAGACCTGCCGCACGAAGTGCTGGTGTATTTCGTGATGGCGAGGGTGCTGTACGGGCAAGAAGCCTGCGAAGAAGTGCGGCATCCGGTGCTCGAAGGACTGCGCCCGATACTGGGAGACGAAGGGGTATCCCGGGCGAGCGTGAGCAAAGGCGCCCTCTCGCAAGTGCGCAGGCAAGTGGGCTCTGCGCCGCCGCCGCAACTTTATCAAGAGCCGGTTCGCTCCCACGGTCCGGCACAGATGCCGGGTGTTTTATGCAAGCTTGCGGGTCATGACCCTCGACGCTTCCACCCTGGAGAGGCTCGATGAACAGGCGAACGCCTAACACTTCGGCTATCCGGGCGTTGCGCGTGACCAGTGCGTATTTCCACACCTGTGTTTCGTGGCCCTGGCCGAATGCGGCACCCACACCTTATGCCATGCCCAGACCGGCCCTTATGTGACCAGCGAACAGACTTTAGAACCTGTTTACGATCTTTTGAGTACGAGCGCCAAAAAGGCCAAATGGATGAATTGCAGGCGGGTGTTGAGTTTTCGTTCGCAGTTTTTCCAGAGCCTTCGGTTTTCCCCCAGCCAGGCAAAGCGGCGTTCGACGATCCAGCGTTTGGGCATGACCTTGAAGGTGCGGCTTGTTTCGTTTGGCGATCCGCACGGTGAAGCGCTCACCCAGAATATCGCACACGCCTTGCACAAAAGGCTCGCCCACATAGCCGCCATCGGCCAGAAGGCTTTGCGCTTGGCTCGGTTCCGACCGGCAACGATCCAGTTATCACGAATCTATATATCAGTCAGCACTCTCAAAGACAGCCGTGGCAAGAAACAGTCGGATTTCTTGCCACGGCCGTCCGGGTCGGGAGAGCGGAGGTTCGTTTACGACCTCACCCCTTGATGGCTTCGGCGACGACGCGCGCGCATAGCGCCAGCGAGACCGCGCCGGCGTCCGGATGGCCCAGGCTGCGCTGGGTGTGCGATTTGGCGCGGCCGAGTTTGGGGGTGAGTTGCTTGGTGGCTTCCGCCGCCCGCGTCGCGGCTTCCGCCGCGAGCGCCCAGGCATCGGCCAGGGGTTTAGCCTTGGCGACTTCTTCCTTGAGCGCGTTTACGAACGGTACGAAAGCGTCGACCAGCGTCTTGTCGCCGAGCTTCGCGCCGCCGAGGCGCATGATCGCTTCCAGGCCGGCCTGCGCGCCCTTGGCGACGGCTTCGGCGCTCAGTTTGGCTTCGTCGCTCAACTTGCCGCTCCAGGTGCGCAGGGCCAATCCCCACAGCGCGCCGGAAGCGCCGCCGGCGCGGTCGGCCCAGGCATTGGCCGCGGCGGCCAGCACGCTGGCCGCGCCGGCGCCGGCGGCGACGGCCTTTTGCGCGCCCTCGACCGCGGCGGCCGAGCCGCGCGTCATGCCCTGGCCGTGATCGCCGTCGCCGGCGCGGGCGTCGATCCTTCCCAGTTCCGCTTCGGCTTCGCGCAGCGCGGCGGCGACCTTGGCCAGCACGCGGGCGACGCATTGGCCGTCTTCCTTCGACACGGCGGAGGCCGGGCCGAACTTGAGTTCTTCCTCCTGGTCGAGCGGCGCCGGCACGGCTTGCCTTGGAATGATCGCGCCGCGGCGCAGCACCGGGGCGTCGGACGGCGCGCGCCACAATTCTTCCAGTTCGTCGTCGAGCCAGGTCAGGGTCAGCGAACAGCCGGCCATGTCCAGGCTGGTGACGTATTCGCCGACTTCCGGCTCGACCGGCGTCAGTCCGGCCTTCTTCAATTCGGCCTCGACGCCGACCCAGAGCACGAACAGTTCCTCGTACTTGGTATTGCCCAGGCCGTTGAGGATGACCGCGACACGGCCGTTCGAGCCGGCGGGCTTCTCGACGACGAGCTTGTCCACCAGCATCCTGGCCAGTTCGCTCGCCGGTATCAAGTCGACCTCGCTGATTCCCGGCTCGCCGTGGATGCCGAGGCCGACGCCGATGCGTTGCGGCGGCACGGTGAACAAGGGCTCGCGGGCGCCCGGCAGCGTGCAGCCGGAAAAGGCGACGCCGAACGAAACGGTGGCCTTGTTGGCCTTGATCGCCACGCGCTCGACCTCGTCGAGGTTCAGGCCGGCTTCCGCCGCGGCGCCGGCGATCTTGAACACGGCCAGGTCGCCGGCCACGCCGCGCCGCTCGCCGGCTTTTTCCGGCGGCGCGCTGGCGACGTCGTCGGTGACCGGCAGCAGGCGCACGTCGATGCCTTCCGAAATCAGGCGCTCGGCGGCCAGGCCGAAGTTGAGCAGGTCGCCGGCGTACTTGCCGAAGCCGAGCAGCACGCCGCCACCGCGATGCGCCTTGCGGCAGACGTTGACCGCCAGGTGCGTCGACGGCGAGGCGAAGATGTCGCCGGCCACCGCGGCGTCGGCCAGGCCCGGCCCGACGAAGCCGGCAAAGGCCGGATAGTGGCCCGATCCGCCGCCGACGACGATGGCGACCTTGCCTTCCGGCGTGGCCGTCGAACGCACGACGCCGCCGTTGACCAGCCACACGGCGCGGGAATAAACCGAGGCAAAGCCGGCCAGGGCGGTCGTTGCAAATTCTTCGGGGTGATCGAATACGCAGGTCATGTCGGGTTCCTCTTTGTTTATCGTGGCAGGATGGTACGCAGATAATCGCGGTTCATGGCGCAGACCGAGAGTCCGTCGCCGCCGTAGTGTTCGCACAGGAAGGCGCTTTCGTAGCCCTGCGCCAGGGCTTTCCGGATCGCCTCCCGGTAGTCGATGATGCCCAGCGCCAGCGAGGTCGGATACGAGACGATCAGCCCGTGCGCCGGGTCTTCGACGCGCATGTAGTTCTTGACGTGCCAGTATTTGGCGTAGGGCACCACCTTGTCGATCATCGACCGCCAGTGTTCGACCGGCCGGTGCAGGCGCACCAGGTTGCCGATGTCGGCGTTGATGCCGACCGCCGGGACGCCGACGTCATTTACGAAACGGACGGCGCCGTCGGCGGTGCCGATGTAGGTGTCTTCATACATTTCCAGGGAAACTTCGATGCCGTACTCTTCGGCGTGCTTGCCGAGTTCGCGGATGCGCGCGACGGCTTTTTGGTAAGTCGCCGGATCCTCGGGGTTCTTGACGCCGTCGGCGGTCCAGAACCAGAGTTGCTGCTTCTGCGCCTCGGTGAAGGCGCCGAACAGGCCGAAGCATACGGCGCCGGCGCCGATTTCGGCGGCGGTTTCGATCACCCGGTGGCAGTAGGCGAGGTTGTCGTCGCCCTGCTCCGGATCGATCGGGCTCTTGCGCGAGGTGGAAATCGCCGGGATGCCCAGGCCGAGGTTCCTGGCGAGCTGGACGAATTCACGCCGGCGCTCCGGCGGGAGGTCGGCCACGCGCAGCCAGCTATCGGTCGGGTCGAGTTCGCTGAAACCGGCGTCGGCCACTTGCCGCAGGGATTCGGCCCACTGTTCGGGCGATTGTTCCTGCACCAGGCGGCCATCCGGCAACACCCCAGGGAAATTGATCATCGCCGCCGCGATCGGCCAGGTATCGCGGTTCCACTTCGGTTTACGGCGGTTTTCGGTCTTCTGCTCTGACATCATCTACCCTCCAGATCATCCTCAATCTCAAGTCCAAACCGCAACGACACAAGGGGTTGCGGGGTTTCAGTGTTGCGGTGCTACGGTGTTTTCACGGCTTGCGTGCCGCCGCTTTCCTCTTCGCCGCGCCGGCCACCAATTCGACGATGCGGGCGAAACCTCCGGGCTCCCAGGCCGCGCGCCCGACGAACAGTCCGTCGACATCCCCGAGAGCGAGGATCGCCCCTCCGTTCTCCGGCGTCACCGAGCCGCCGTAGATGATGCGCGTGCGTTCGGCGACGCTTTCGCCGCGGTGTTCGCGCAGCACGGCGCGCAGCGCGCGGTGCCTCTCCTCGACGTAGCTGGGCGACGCCGCCTCCGCCGCGCCGATCGCCCAGCGCGGTTCGTAGGCGAGGATGATTTCCGGAATGCGCTCGTCCGGCTGTCCGTCGATCGAGGCCAGCAACTGCCCGGCAAGCACCGCGTCGGCGCGTCCTTCGGCCTTCTCCGGCGCGCTCTCGCCAAGGCAGACGACCGGGACCAGGCCAGCGCTCATGGCCTTGTCGACCTTGCGCCGCACCTGCGCGTAAGTCTCGCCGAAGTGCTGCAAACGCTCGGAATGCGCCAGCTCGACGTAGCGGCATCCGGCTTCGAGCAGCATCGGCGCCGAGATTTCCCCGGTCCAGCTTCCAGAATCCTCCCAGTGCATGTTCTGTCCGCCGACGGCCACCGGCGAGCCGGCGAAGGCCTGCGCCGCCGCGGCCAGCGAGGTGAAGGGCGGCAAGACGTAGATGTCGATCGCCGAGGTATCGAGCGGCGCGATCCGCGCCTTCAGCTCCTCGGCATAGCGGCGCGAAGCCGCGATGCCGTTGTTCATTTTCCAGCCCGTCCCGGCCACCAGCCTGCGCATCGCCTATCGCCCCCACCGTTGTTGGATTTTTTGCCGTGTCCGCCGGATCGACCGCTTTTTCCCGGATCTATGGCTGGCGGTATTTCCGATCGAGTTCATCGACCGCGGCGACGTTGCCGGCCGACGGCCCCTGCGGATCGAATTCGGAGACCAGCCAGGCGTCGACGATGGTCTTCGCCAGTTCGGGCCCGATCACGCGGGCGCCGAAGGTGATGATGTGGGCGTTGTTGCTCTTGGCCGCGCGCTGCGCCGAAAAAGTATCGTGCGTCTGCGCCGCGCGGATGCCCGGCACCTTGTTGGCCGACATCGCGACGCCGATCCCCGTGCCGCAGATCAGGATGCCCCGGTCATACTGTCCGGCGAGGATGGCCTGCGCCACGCGCTCGGCGATGTACGCATAGTATTCGCCCGCCGCCCCGGTCGGCGATTGGCTCATGTCCACCGCCTCGATGCCCGGGCGGTTTTCCAGATACGCAACGAGAACGCCCGCCAAGCCTACCCCGGCGCTGTCTCCGGCGATCGCAATCTTCATGTTTCTCCAGCCTTTCCTGAATGGTTCGAAGGGTCGTCGATCAAATACGCGGCAGTATATAGCACTTTTGTATTTCGCGCGCAACATTTGTTCGACACACGAAACACGGCTATAGTCGCAGCTGGCAATTTGCTTTTTCCAGGGAAATCTCCCGCCGAACCCGCATGGACGACACCGCCATGAACACTGTCGAACCGGGCAAGCTCGCCGGCGAGCAACTGCGCGCCCGCATCGCGTGGTATTACTTCGTCGCCGGAATGACGCAGCAGGAAATTTCCGACCGCCTGGGCATCGCCCGGGCGCGGGTCAACAAGATCGCCGGCCAGTTGCGGGCGGACGGTTCGGTGATCATCGACGTCCGCCTGCCCCTGGCCGCTTGCGTGGAACTCGAGGAAAGGCTGAAGGAAGCCTACGGCCTGAAATCGGCGGCGGTCGTTCCGGCGCTGGGTAGTGATAGTGACGAACAAGAGCGCGACGAGCCGCAGCGGCGCATGCTCGGCGAAGCCGCCGCGTCGCTGCTCGATGAAATGATCGTCGACGGGCAGGGTATTTCGGTCGGCTGGGGCCGCACGCTGAGCGTCACCATCAAGCAACTGCGATCGCGCAGGCTGCGCGACAGCTCGGTCGTTTCCCTGATGGGCGGCCTGACGCGCGGCTCCGAAACCAACACCTTCGGCGTGTCGACCGAGTTGGCCAAGACGCTCGGCGCCGACTGCTACTACATCACCGCGCCGGTCTATTGCCCGTGCGTCGAGAGCCGCGAGTTCCTGCTCCAGCACAGCGGCGTCAACGAAGTCATGGAACGCGCCCGGCGCTCCGACCTGTCCATCGTCTCGTGCGGCGACTTGACGCCCAGGACTCCGCTGACGACCATCAACAGCGTGCGCGAACGTCTTCCGCAGCTCAAGGAATGCGGCGCGATCGGGGAAATCCTGGGGACTTTTCTCGATGTCCGCGGCGTTCCGGTCGCCCACGAGCTGAACGAAACGGTGATTGCCATGTCCCCCGCCGACCTGAAGAAGGTTCCCGACAGCCTGCTGATTTCCGGCGGCCTCTACAAGGCCGAGATCATCCGGGCGATCCTGGTTTC
>JAISQQ010000072.1 GCA_031274075.1 Accumulibacter sp. | reverse complement strand
ACGATGGCGTAGTATCATCCGCTACGAATCGGCGGCGACGTGTCCGCAATGGGTGGGCTGCCGGTCTGGCGGTTTGCCGCCAACGATCGAGGGGAAGGAAGAATGCTGAAAGCCGGCCTGAAGCGAAGTCTGGGGCTTGTCGTACTCTGCCTGGGTCTCAATGTGTTCGCCGCGGAGAAGATCACCCTCGTGGTCAGCGGAATCGACAAGCTGATCTATCTCCCCGCCAAGCTCGCGGAACAGCTTGGATATCTCGAGGAAACGGGGCTCGACATCGAACTGCTCAGCGAAGCGGCGGGCAGCAACGCCGAAACCGAAATGCTCTCCGGCGTGGCCCAGGGCGTCATCGGTTTCTACGACCACACCCTCAGCCTCCAGGCGCGCGGCAAGCTCGTCCAGTCCGTCGTGCAGTTGGCCCACGCGCCGGGCGAAGCCATTCTCGCTTCCACGGCGGGCAAGATCCGCGGCGCCGCGGACTTCAAGGGGCGCACGCTGGGCGTTACCGGGCTGGGTTCGTCGACCTATCATCTGACGCGCTACATCGCCGCCCAGGCGGGCCTGAAACCCGCCGAATACACGCTGGCGCCGGTGGGCGCGGGAACGTCTTTCATCGCGGCGATGGAGCGCGGGGAGATCGACGCCGGCATGACCACCGAGCCGACGATCTCCACTTTGCTGTCGACGCGGTCGGCGACCGTTTTCGTCGATCTGAGAACCCAGGAAACGACCCGGGCGGCGCTCGGCGGTTCCTATCCGGCGGCGTGCCTGTACATGCCGACCGCCTGGATCAACCGCCACGAGGAACAGGTGCGCAAGATCGCCCAGGCTTTCGTGAAGACCTTGCGCTACATCCAGACCCACGGCGGCGAGGAAATCGCGGACCAGATGCCAAGGAGTTTCCACGGCGCGGACCGCGCCCTGTACGTCAGGGCGATCGACGAAAGCCGGCAGATGTTTACCGCCGACGGGATCATGCCGGAGGACGGCCCGGCCACCGTCCTCGAGGTCTTGCGCGTCTCCGACCGGTCCCTGGATGGAAAGTCGATCAACCTGGCCAACACCTTCAGCAATCGCTTCGTCGAAAAGCCGATCCAGGCCCCATGAGCGCGGCGGACGGCGCGAATCCGGCCGCCGGCCCGTCCGCGAAAACCGGGATCGTCCCTATGCCGGCGGGACCCTGCCGGAGGACGATGGCATCAGCGTCAGCGGCCTTGCGGAAAACGAACCTCCACCCGTAATCCCCGGTTTTCGGCGGACGAGGACAGCGTGACGCGCGCCTCGATCGAATCGCAGATTTCCTTGACGATCGCCATCCCCAATCCGGAACCGTCCGGGTTCGATTCGTCGACGCGGAAGAAGCGCTCGAACACTTTTTCGCGCAATGCTTCGGGGATGCCGATGCCATCGTCGGCGACGGTCAGCGTGGCTTCGCGCCCGGACGAGACGAGCGAAACGCTCACGTGCCCGGCCTTGTTCATGTGCAGGATGGCGTTGCCGACCAGGTTGGTCAGCAGTTCCCGGAGCAGACGCTCCGGCGCCGCGACGGAGACGTTCTCGTCGAGCGATTCGACCCCCAGTTCGATGTCTTTCTGTAAACCCAGCGGAGCCAGTTCCTCGATGACGCTGGCGACGACCGCGGCGAGCGGCGTTTTCCGCGTCGGCGCGGCGGCTTTTTTCCGCTGATCCAGCGAGGCCAGCATCAGCAACTGGTTGATGACGCGCGTACACTTGCCGAGCGTTTTCTGGATCGCGGCGAGCACTTCGCGTTGCGCCGGATCGACGCCCGCGGAACGCCGGGCGAAATTCACCTGCGAGCCGATGACGGCGAAGGAATTGCGCAGGTGATGCGCCGTGTCGGCGACGAACTTCTCGTAGGATTGCAGCGTATGGTTCAAGCGCTGCGCGTAATTGTTCAACGCGTGGATGACCGGTTCCAGCTCGCTGGGCGCGTCGTTTTCGTCGAGTTTTTCCAAGGATCCCGGCTGGCGCGCCTTCAGCGTATCGCTGAACTCGACGAGAGGTTTCAGCATCCAGCGGAAAGCGATCGCCAGGAAGAAGAAGGTCACCGCCAGCAAATACAGATGGCGGCGAATCGTCGAAGACAACAGTTCGTCCCGGAATTGCTCGTGGTAGCGCAGCGTTTGGGCGACCTGGGTGATCACCGACTCGCCTTGCGGAGAACTCGGGATCACGTAGGCGTAGGCGATGGTTCGCACCGCTTCGTCGCGCAGCCGGGTGAGGAAAAACGTTTCGCTTTCCGACCCGATTTCGCCCGCGTAGGGTGGCAACTGTCCGTCGCCAGCCACCAGCCTGCCGTCCGGAGTGTAGATGGCGTAATACACGCGGTCCCGGAAATCGTTTCGCAAGAGTTCGAATGCCGCTGGCGGCACGCTGATTTCGTAGGCGCCCTCGCTGGCCGTCAAGTGTTCCGAAATCATCGCCGCGGCGCCGTGCAGCAACTGCTGCTGGACCAGCGTGGCGATCTGTTCGCTGCCGCGATACGAAACCGCCAGGTCGATGGCGAAGATCATGAGCGACGGAAGAATCACCCAGGCGGCGAGGCGGCTTTTCAGGCTGCGCAGGCGGAGGTGGAGGCGAAGGTGAACTGGCTCAATCGGGCGCATACGCCGTCAGCATGTAGCCGAGTCCGCGCAGCGTGACGATCCGCGCGCCGGCGTTCTCTATTTTCTTGCGCAGCCGCAGGATGTAGATTTCCAGCGCTTTTTCGGAGACGCAATCCTCGATCGTAAACAGGCTCTCGGCGAGGTCTTTCTTGGACACTGTCTTGCCCGGATAGCGGATCAGCGCTTCGAGCACGGCATGCTCGCGCGGCGTCAGCGGCAGCGCCTTGCCGGCGCTCGAAAAGATTTTCGAATTGGTGTCGTAGCACAGCCCGCCGCAGGAGAGCAGCGGATGCGCCTTGCCCGTCGCGCGCCGCAGCAGGGAACGCAGGCGGGCTTCCAGTTCGAGGATGTTGACCGGCTTTACCAGGTAGTCGTCGGCGCCGAGATCGAGATGTCCGACGATCTCCTGCAAGGCGTCCTGGGCGCTGACGATCAGCACCGGGACTTCGTCGTGCCGGTCCCGCATGTGCTTGAGCACCACCTGGCCCTTCATGTCCGGCAGCGTCAGATCGAGCAGGACGGCGTCGTAGCTTTGCGTCTTCAGCAACTGCAGCGCGTCGCCGCCGGAAAACGCCTGTTCCACGGCGTAGGCCGATTGTTCGAGCAGGCGCGTCATCCAGAAAGACAACTCGCGGTTGTCTTCGACCAGCAGCAGTTTCATTCCCTCCTCTCCCGGCTTTCATTCGCTGGCTGGACCTGGAACCGGTCCAAGCCACGACGACACGAGCAACCCGGCGAGAATCGGCGCAAAAACGCCGGATCGGGTCATCCCTGGGTGTTTTTTCCATCGGGGATGGCCCGCCCGCCGGGGGCAACTGAAAGTATGCCATGCCGCGCCGGGTTCGTAGGCAGGTTCGTAGGCAAATTGAAGGCTTCCGTTCGATAGACTGGAAAAAGCAGGCGCACCGGGATCTGCGGGTTCTGCAAAAAGAAATCCCGGGCAGCAAGGTTTTTTGTTCGACGACGCGGAGGGTCGTTTCATGTTTCATGTTTCATGAATACGCCCACCGTCGACTCGTACCGCTGCCCGGACATCGACCCGATCATCCCGTCCGTGCTCGCGTTCATGGAAGACAGCGTGTCATCAATCGAGGAGGATTTGGTATGGACAAGAAGCTTTTTGGAGTTTTTGCCACTACGCTGGCCACTACGGCCGCGGCGCTCATGCTTTCGGGGTTTGGCTCCGGCGCGGCGGCGCAGGGCAGCGATTGGAAGTGGGAACGCAAGGTGACCTTCATATCCCCCTGGGGGCCGGGCGGCGGTTCGGGGCCCACCATCCGCAATATCGCGCCGCTGGTGCAGGAAGTGATCAAGGTTCCCTGCGAGGTGCAGCACGTCGAAGGCGCGGCCGGCGCCAACGGGGCGGTCGCCGCCGACCGGCAGCCGGCCGACGGGTATACCTACCTCATGGCCACCCAGAGCCAGGTCTTGCTGGATCTGCAGCAAATCCTGCCCTTCGATTTCCACGACAGGTTCATCCCCATCGCCAAGCTGGTGCACTCGACCAACGGTCTCATGGCCTCGGCGAAATCGATGAAGGGCCGATATACGGACATCAAGAGTTTTGCCGCCTATGTGAAGGCCAATCCGAGGAAGGTCAGCGTCGCCATGCTCACCGCCACCGGCACCGACGCGGCGTCCCTGAACCAGCTTCTTTCGCTGTTGCTGGACGTGCCCATGGGCAAGATCGGCGAGTACGTCAAGCTGGTCAACTACGGCGGCGGTTCCGAGATCGACGCGGCGCTGGTCGGCGGACACGTCGATGTCGCCATCGCCGGGCCTGGAGACGAGGCGGGACTCATCGAATCCGGCGACGTGGTTCCCCTGGTGGTGCTGGCGGAAAAACGCCTGGCTTCCTTCCCCGACATCCCCAGCACCGGCGAGATGGGGCTTCCCGCCTACATCGGCACCTGGCGCGGCATCTGGGCCAAGAAGGGCACGCCGCAGGCGGCCATCGACGCCATGGAAAAAGCGCTCAAGGAAGCCTGGAACAAGAAGCCTTACCAGGATTACTGGGTGGCCGAGGGCTATTCCGAGCGGGTAGGCTTTGAAGGCCAGGCGGATTTCAAGAAGCTCGTCGACGGCGAGTACAAGATCATGGGGGACTACCTGAAGGCGATCGGGGTCGTCAAGTAGATTGGAGAGGCTGATGAGGGACGGCGGCGGTCCAAGGCTGGTGGCGGACGAGCGCCGTCCCGTTTTTTTCAGGAGATTTCGATGGCTATAGAACTGATTGTCAACGTGCTGCTGATGGTCGGCTCCGTTTTCTGCTACTGGTACGTGGGAGCGACCATGCCCACCTCGCCGGAATCGGAAATGGGAGCGGAACAGTGGCCCCAGCTCCTGCTCGTCTTGTTGATTATCGCCATAGGCTTTAATCTCTATAACTATTTCAAGAGCAACAAAAAAGAAGACATCGCGGCGGCTTTCGCGGATTTTTTCCCGAGTGTTTTCCGTTTTGTGAAAAGCAAGCTGTTCATCGGCATGTTCATGCTGATGCTCATGGCGGTCCTCTACGAACCTTTGGGTTTCATCACCACCTGCCTGCTGTTCATGATCGGCTACGGTCTTCTCCTGGGCGCCCGCCGCCTCGTGCCGCTGATACTTTCATCGGCCGTCATCATGGTCATTCTTTACGTGGGTTTTTCCGTGTTTCTGGGCATCATGCTTCCCCGGGGCTGGGTTCCCTTCCTCCGGAGTTTTGCCCTGTTCGTAGAATCACTTTTTGGACGCTAGGGAGGACTTATGTTTGATCTCGATCTATTGACGACCGGCTTTGGCATCCTGCTGGCGCCCAAGATGCTGTTCCTGGTGGTGCTGGCCGTGGCCCTGGGAACCCTCTTCGGCGCGCTGCCGGGAGTGAGCGCGACGATGGCGGTTACCCTGGGGATTCCTTTCACCTATTCCATGACTCCCGTGCAGTCCATCGTCTTCCTGGTGGCCATTTATTGCGCCTCGATTACCGGCGGCGGCATGACGGCGATCCTGTTCAAGATACCCGGCGTGCCGTCCAGCGCCCCCACCACCTACGACGGTTATCCCATGGCCCAGCGCGGCGAGGCGGGGAAGGCCCTGGGGATCCAGCTCATCAGTTCGGCCATCGGCGGATTGTTCGCCGCGCTGGCGATGCTGCTGCTCTGCGGCCCGCTGACCACCGCCGCGGTGAGTTTCGGCCCCGCGGAATTGTTCGCCATCGCGTTCCTGGGGCTTTCCATCCTGACCAGCCTCGATACGGACAATATCTGCCGCACCATCATTTCCGGCCTCATCGGGCTGCTGCTGGCCTGCGTTGGACTCGATCCCCTGCTGGGTGTGCCGCGCCTGACCTTTGGCTTCCGTTCCCTGAACAGCGGATTCGAGATGATCCCGATCATGATCGGCTTCTTTGCGGTGACCGAGGTATTGAAACAGACGGTCAAGCGCACCCAGTTGAGCGCGGTGGGCGAAGTCAAGCAGATGAAGACGGTGTTCCCGTCGTTCAAGGAGCTATGGCTGGTGAGATGGGTCATGGCGCGCTGCTCGATATTGGGCACCGTGATCGGCATTCTTCCCGGCGCGGGCGCGACCATCGCCGCCTTCATGTGCTATTCCGCGGAGCAGAAGCTCTCCCGGCATCCCGAAAAATTCGGCACCGGCTGCATCGAGGGCATCGTCGCTCCCGAAGCGTCGAACAACGCGGCCACCGGAGGGTCGATGGTTCCCCTCTTGTCCCTGGGCATTCCCGGAGGCAACGCCGCCGCCATCATGATGAGCGCCCTGGTCCTGAAAGGGGTGCAGATGGGGCCGATGCTGCTGGTGAAGCAGCCGGAATTCCTTTCGGCCACCTTCGCCTCGATGTTCTTTGCCAACATCGTCATGGTTCTCGCGGCGATCATCCTGGCCAAGATCTTCGTCCAGGTGCTGAGGATTCCCTATTCCACCTTGGGTCCCATGATCATCATGATGGCCACCATCGGCGCCTTCGCCACCAAGAACATCGGCGAAGACGTGATCACCATGGCCGTCGCCGGCCTCATCGGTTTTGTCATCATTTCCTGCAAGTTCGACATTTCCGCCATGATCCTGGGCCTGGTGCTCGGCAAGATCTGCGAATCCAATATCCGGCGGGCCTATATCATCTCCCCCGGCGAGACCCTGTGGGAGACCACCTGCAACGTTTTCACAGAACCGCTCAAGATCGCGCCGGTCCCGCTGACCGCGATATTGGTGACGGTGTGCTTCCTGGTGCTCGTCAGTCCCGGGCTTAAGAAACTCTGGGACAAGAGGAAGGCCGCGCGCTCATAAGCAAAACGAAGCAGGCAATACTTTGGCGGCGGACAGATGTCCGCCGGCTTTTTTTTCGCGCGGTGGCTTTGGGGCGAAAGACCGCGCGCGACAAGGGCGGGGCGAACCCGCGGCGTTTCTACAAAAAACTCATCGCCATCGCGCCGATGCGCGATTCGATGAGCATCTGGCGGAAATGATGAAGGAGCAAAGAGATGGCGAAAAGTCTTGACGAGGTGCTTGCCGGTTTGCCCCCGGCCCGGCGGGCCAGGATTGCCGAGCGCGCGCAGGAACTGGCGACGCTCAGGGATTTGCGCCAGGCGGCGGAATATACGCAGCGCGAGTTGGCCGCGGCCTTGAACGTCGGACAGGAAGCGATCAGCCGGCTGGAAAAACGCAGCGACCTGTTGCTTTCCACCTTGCGCCGCTACGTGGAAGGCATGGGTGGGAAACTCGATCTGGTCGTTCGTTTCCCCGGCCGGCCGCCCATATCGCTCAAACACTTTGACGGTTGAGGC
>JAISQQ010000409.1 GCA_031274075.1 Accumulibacter sp. | reverse complement strand
TGGAAATACTTGGCGACGTCGCCTTGCACGCCCTTGCCGTCGGCGGAGAGCGGCACGCGGTAGAGCGCGCCGTTCTTGAGCGAGGTGATCAGCAGCGAGTTGCCCCATCCCTTGATCTTGCCGTCGCGCGGATAGTAGGCCACGCTGGACGGCGCGATGGTCGGCCAGCACAGGTAGGACAGGTCGCCGCAGGTGGCGTCGGTGAAAGCGTAGCCGTCGCGCACGGTGAAGAAGGTCTTGAGCGGCGCCTGGAAATCCGGCGCGTTCCATTCGCTCTCTTTCTGGATCGGCACGCCCTTGGGGATGGCGTTGGGGTCGAACTTGAGCGCGGCGCAGCCCGCCGCCGCCGAATAGTTGGCGTAGGCGTAGGCCGCGTCGTCGCGGAAGCCGGCGACCTGGGGCCAGCCGTAGTTGCCGCCCGGAACCAGGATATTCAACTCGTCGTCCGAGGACGGGCCTTGCTCGGTCGAATACAGGATGTCGCCGACAAAGGCCAGCCCTTGCGGATTGCGGTGGCCGTAGGTGAACAGGTGGCTCCTGACGCCCTTGACCAGCGGATTGTCGGCCGGGATGGAGCCGTCCGCTTCGAGGCGCAGGGTCTTGCCGGCGTAGGCGCTGTAGTCCTTCCTGTCCACTTCGGCCTGCGTCGGCGCGCGCTGGGCCAGGATTGGTTTACAGAAGTTCGCGCCCTGGTTGTGCCCCTGTTCGCCGAGGGTGTAATAGAGCTTGCCGTCCGGCCCGAAGCGCAGGCGGCCACCGTTGTGGTCGTTGCCCGCCGGCAGGCCGTCCAGGAGGCTCGTCTCCTGGCCGAGTCGCCGGGTTTGCGGATCGTATTGCAGGCGCGCGATCCGGGCATGCTCGTTCTGGCCGTCGAGATAGGTGTAGCTGGTGTAAACATAATTGCGGCTGCCCGGCTGCAGGAAATCGGGCGCGAGCGCCAGGCCGAGGACGCCTTCGTGCTGCGGGCCGGCGTGGGCCGCGGGCAGCGTGGCGGCCACCTGTTTCTCGCCGCTTTCGGGATCGACGCGGGTAATGCGCTTGCCCTGGCGTTCCGTTACCCACAGGTAATTGTCCGGCCCCCAGACCATGTCCCAGGGGAAGTCCAGGCCGGTGACCAGCACCCTGGAAGCGAAGGCTTCGGCGGCGAGCGGCGCCGGGGAAACCGCCGTGGGGCCGGTGGCGGCGCAGGCGGCCAGTCCAAGGGTGGCGGCGAGGAAGAGTGTCGATGAGCTGGATCGCATGGTGGAACTCCTTGCTGGGGATGGGAAAATGGATAGGGTCGTGGGGATAAGTTCGTGGGGATAGGCTCGCGCCGCTGGTTTTCCGGGCACGGCTCAATCGGCCGCGGCCGCGTCCACCAGCACCAGTTCGGCGTCTTCGCGCGCGGTGACGCGGATGCCGTCCTCGTCGCGGATCGCCGCGCCGTCGCCGGCTTGCAGCGCGACGCCGTTCACCTCGACCCGTCCCCTGGCCGGCACCAGGTAGGCGTAGCGGTCCGCGCCGCAGCGGTACTCGGCCGTTTCGCCCGCTTTCAGCGTCGCGCCGAGCACCCGGGCGTCGGCGCGGATCGGCAGCGCGTCGCCATCGCCTTCCAGGCCGCTGGCCAGCGCCACGAACTGGCCGGAGCGGTCGCCCTTGGGGAAGGGTTTGGAGCCCCAGGAAGGCGTTCCGCCCCGGCGCTTGGGAATGATCCAGATCTGAAAGATGCGCGTGACGCCCGGCTCATGATTGTATTCGGAATGGCGGATGCCCGTGCCCGCGCTCATCACCTGCACGTCGCCGGCCTCGGTGCGGCCTTCGTTGCCCAGGCTGTCCCGATGGGAAATGGCGCCTTCGCGCACGTAGGTGACGATCTCCATGTCGGCGTGCGGATGCGGCGGGAAACCCGTTCCCGGCGCGATGGCGTCGTCGTTCCAGACGCGCAGCGCGCCCCAGTTCATCCGCCCGGGATCATGGTAGTCGGCGAAGGAGAAGTGATGCCGGGTGTCGAGCCAGCCGTGATCGGCTCCACCCAGGCCGCTGAAAGGACGACGTTCGATCATGCTTACCTCCCGATGGATGATTGAATGATTCCTGAAAAAGCGGTTGAACCACGACAAGCACGGCGGGAAACGGGCGCTTGGCCCTTGCCTGGCCCCTCCTCCCAAGGGGCGCATCGTTTTTCCCTCTGTGCGCCCGGCATCTCCTCGATCCCCGCGTCAACAACGCCCGCGGCGGCGGTTTCCAGGGCAATTCCTTCCAATATAGCGATTTCGCCGGGGATTTCCAAAAAAATGACGTTCCGCTTCTTTTGCCCACGCGGATGCGTGACGCGGCGCATCGCGCCATGCCGCCGAAAGCGGAAAAACCGATCACGAAAATCAATCGCAAAAACCATTCTTATCCGTGTCGGTCATTCACTTTTCGCTTGACGCGAAGCGGCTTTTTCAGGGCCGATTGGGCCATGAAATTAAACCCTTGCCTGAAATTTCAGCGCCTAAGTCCTTGTTTTCACGAAAATCTGGCGGGCAGGCGCGCTTAGGTATTTTTACACAGCGGCGAGCGCGATTTCTTGTCTTTCCCAGGGGCGAAATCGTCCATTTCCGACGGACAAGCGGAGTAAAATTCGAGCCTTCCTTCTACCGTTCCACCTCCCCCGATGCGCTATCTCGGTTTTTCGCTGCGGAACAATCTGTTCGTCGCGCCCATGGCGGGCGTGACCGATCGCCCGTTCCGCCAGTTGTGCAAGAAAATGGGCGCCGGGCTGGCCGTTTCCGAGATGGTGACGTCGAACTCGCTGCTGTACGGCAGCGCCAAGACGCGCCGGCGCGCCGACCACGACGGCGAAGCCGCGCCGGCGACGGTGCAGATCGCCGGCTCCGTCCCGGAAACGATGGCCGAGGCGGCGCGCCACAACGTCGACCGCGGCGCGCAGATCATCGACATCAACATGGGCTGCCCGGCCCGGAAAATCTGCCGGGTCATGGCCGGTTCCGCGCTGCTCCGGGATGAGCCGCTGGTCGGCCGCATCCTCGCGGCGGTGGTCGAGGCGGTCCCCGGCACGCCGGTCAGCCTGAAGATCCGCACCGGCTGGGACCAGGCCCACCGCAACGCGCCGGCGATCCTGAAGATCGCCGAGCAGTCGGGCGTCCGCGCGCTCACCGTGCACGGACGCACGCGCGCCTGCGGCTACGCCGGCCAGGCCGAGTACGAGACGATCGCCGCGCTCAAGGCCGAGGCGCGCATCCCGGTCATCGCCAACGGCGACATCGACTCGCCCGAGAAGGCCCGGCAGGTGCTCGACGCCACCGGCGCCGACGCCCTGATGATCGGCCGCGCGGCGCAAGGCCGGCCGTGGCTGTTCCGGGAAATCGAACACTATCTCGCCACCGGCGCGCGTCTGCCGCCGCCGCGCGTCGACGAAATCCACCGCGTCCTGCGGGCGCATCTGGAGGATTTGTACGCTTTTTATGGCCTCGACACCGGCGTGCGCGTGGCGCGCAAGCACATCTCCTGGTACACCCGGGGATTGGCCGGTTCGGCGGCGTTTCGCCAACACATGAACCGCCTGTCCGGCGCCGCCGAACAGCGCCAGGCGGTCGACGTTTTTTTCCTGGGCCTGGCCGAGAAAAACGAACGTCTAAATTACGGCCCGGCCGACAATAACGACATCGATGGACTCGCTGCATGAAAAAGACCCATGATATTTCCGCTTGTATCCAGAGCGCGCTTGAAACGTATTTCCACGACCTCGAAGGTGAAATGCCGAGCAACATCTACGACATGGTGATCAAGAGCGTCGAACGGCCGATGTTCGAAGTCACGCTGCGGCAGGCCCGCGGCAACCAGACGCTGGCCGCCGAAATGCTCGGCATCAACCGCAATACCCTGCGCAAGAAGATCAACGACTACCGGCTGCCCTGATCCCTCCGGGGCGTTTCGACGCGTCCCGCGCCTTCCCGCCTTCCTGCCTTCATTTCCACCGCCCGATTTCCTTCCCAGAAAGTCCCCGTCATGAAAATTCGCCAGGCATTGATCAGCGTATCCGACAAGCGCGGCGCGCGCGAATTCGCCCAGGGCCTCGCCGCCCAGGGCGTCAAGCTGTTGTCCACCGGCGGCACCGCCCGGCTGCTGCGCGACGCCGGCCTCGCGGTGAGCGAAATCGGCGACTACACGGGATTCCCGGAAATGCTCGACGGCCGCGTCAAGACGCTGCATCCCAAGGTGCACGGCGGCATCCTGGCCCGCCGCGACTCGCCTGGGCAGATGGCGGCGATCGACCGGCACGGCATCCCGGCGATCGATCTCGTCTGCGTCAACCTCTATCCTTTCGCCGCGGCCGTCGCCAAACCGGGCGCGACCCTGGAAGAGGCGATCGAGAACATCGACATCGGCGGCCCGGCGATGCTCCGCTCGGCGGCCAAGAATTACGCCGGCGTCGCCGTCGTCGCCGATCCGGACGACTATCCGGCGCTGCTCGACGAGATGCGGGAGGGCGGCGGCGCGCTGACCCTGGCGACCCGTTTCGCGCTCGCCAGGAAGGCGTTCACCCACACCGCCCGTTATGACGGCATGATCGCCAACTGGCTGACCGGCCTGGACGCGGGCGTCGAAGCGGCGTCGGGCGAGGCCGCGCCGTCGCCGTCGATCTTCCCCGAGCGGCTGCAGCTCGCCTTCGACCGCGTCGAGGCGCTGCGCTACGGCGAGAATTCGCACCAGCGCGCCGCCTTCTACCGCGACGCCGCGCCGGTCGCCGGCGGCATCGCCGCGCATACCCAGCTACAGGGCAAGGAACTCTCCTACAACAACATCGCCGACGCCGACGCCGCCTGGGAATGCGTCAAGACCTTCGACGCTCCGGCCTGCGTCATCGTCAAGCACGCCAATCCCTGCGGCGCGGCGATCGACGCCAGCCTGCCCGGCGCCTACGAAAAAGCGTTCAAGACCGACCCGGCGTCGGCCTTCGGCGGCATCGTCGCCTTCAACAGCGAAGTCGGCGCCGACGTCGTCAAGGCGATGAGCGAGCGCAAGCATTTCGTCGAAGTATTGATCGCCCCGGCGTTTACCGGCGAGGCCAAAGCCCTGCTGGCGGCCAAGGCCAACTTGCGCGTCCTCGCCGTGCCGCTGTCGCGCCAGCTCAACGCGCTGGAGTTCAAGCGCGTCGGCGGCGGGCTGCTGGCGCAGACGGCCGATGCCTTCAACGTCCAGGCGGACGGCCTGAAAGTCGTCACCCGGCGTGCGCCGAGCGCGCGGCAGGTCGAAGATCTGGTGTTCGCCAATCGCGTCGCCAAATTCGTCAAATCCAACGCCATCGTCTTCTGCGCCGGCGGCATGACGCTGGGCATCGGCGCCGGCCAGATGAGCCGCGTCGACTCGACGCGCATCGCGGTCATGAAAGCGCGCCACGCCGGCCTGCCGCTCGCCGCCTCCTGCGTCGCCTCGGACGCCTTCTTCCCCTTCCGCGACGGCCTCGACGTGCTCGCCGAGGCCGGCGCGCAGGCGGTCATCCAGCCCGGCGGATCGGTGCGCGACGAGGAGGTCATCGCGGCGGCGGACGAACACGGCATCGCCATGGTGTTTACCGGCGCGCGGCATTTCCGCCACTGATCACCACTGGAGAAATAGTAAAATCGGCGGGAGCCGCGCACGGAGCGCGCGGGAAGCTGAAAATTCCGGCCGGCATGAAACGCTCCCTCTCAGAAGCTGTTTTAAAAAAAATGGGTACGAGAAATGCTTTGATCCCAAAAACCTCAATTCGAGCCCTGGGTGAAGGTAGGGCGGTTTCTCCGAAACCGCCGCCCCCCGGCGCGCTCGGAGATCGCGCCCTACCTTGGATGCCGCCCCCCGGCGCGCTCGGAGAGCGCGCCCTACCCTGGATGATCCCTCTGCTTCTCAAACGTCTTTCTGATTTCTAAAACAGCTTCTTACATGAAGAGACGGGGGAGCCGGACAATCGGGACAAAGCGGGCCTTGCCTGACATCGGAACCGATTCTTTTCGCGCGCTCCGGGGGTCATCGGAAACCCAGGGCGATTGCATTTGACGAATCGTTGGACTTCATCGCATTCAGCCCAAACTACGTTTGCCGTCAGTGAAGGGTTCGGATGGCGTCCGGGGAAAGTTCCGTCGCTTTTACGATCTCATCGATCGACAGACCCAAGCCAAGAAGCCTCCGGGCGATGACGAGCTGCGCTTCTTCCCGGCCTTCTTCCCGACCTTCTTCCCTCCCCCGTTCCGTCGCCGCGTATTCCCGCGCGGCAATGTCCCGTTGCAGTTTCTCGCGGGATTCGGCCAAGAGCCGCGTTTGTTCGTCTTCCGACAGCGCGACCAGGCGGGAAACCGCTTTTCCCAGTAGCGGGTTTTTTTCGGCAAGTCTCATCATGTCCTCCTCTTTCCGTGCTTTCAAGAATCCGAGCCAGTTCCACAAGGCCGTTCCGTCTTCCTGTTCCGGCAGCTTCGGGAGTTCCAGGGTGTTGACTTCCAGTAGGTCGGTGAATTCCGAGCCGGTCTGGCGGTCGTAGAGCCGGTAGCGGTTATGATAGCTTTGATTCTCCGGTATTTGCACGTAGTCGGTGATCAGGATGCTGATGCTTCGTTTGATTTCCCGGTAGTCGCGTCCTTTGCCGATTTGATCCGTGACCATGCGGGCGAGGTAGAAAAGGAGGCGTTCGCGCATCTGTGGGTGTTCGACGATCTGGATTTCGATGTCGATCAACTTCCCGCTGGGGGTCTTGACCTTGACGTCGAGGATGCCTTCCTTGTCTTCGGGCATTTCGCCCGAAAGACGGGGATCGACGATCCGGACTTCCTGGTAGTCCTCCGGGGGCAGGTCGAGGGCGGATTTGAGGAAGTCGGTCAGCAGCGAGGTGTCGCGCGCGTCGCCGAAGAGCCGCTTGAAGACGAAGTCGTTGCGGGGAGAGAGGACGGGTTTGCGCATGGTTTTTTTTGGGAAGGGACGGAAAGGAAAGGAGACATTGTAGCGGGATACCTCGTGTTCCAAACTACCTATCCTGAACGCCGCTTGCGTTTTCGCGCAAACCGCGGGTCGCCTCCCTCGATTTCGCGCTTCTTTGCTTGGTTTGGTAGCCAAAAGTCAAATGCGATGGCCCTGGTCGGAAACCGGCCCCGCTTGGAAACCTCCTCCTTCAGGAGGATAATCCCGCCCGGAAGGGGCGCAAGCCCTTCCGTGTTTTGGTCCGGCCCGCCGGATGTGGATTGAACAAACAGACAAACATACTGTTTCCTGTGTCTCTGTGCCTTTGTGGTGAAAGGTTTTTTGCAATGAAACTCCTCGTCATCGGCTCCGGCGGACGCGAACACGCCCTGGCGTGGCGGCTGGCCAAATCTCCCGGTGTGCGGAAGATCTACGTCGCGCCGGGCAACGCCGGCACGGCGCGCCAGAGCGAGATGGAAAACGTCGCCATCGGCGATCCCGCCGCGCTCGCCGATTTCGTCGAGAAGGAAAAAATCCACCTCGCCATCGTCGGCCCGGAAGCGCCGCTGGCGGCCGGGATCGTCAACCTCTTCCGCGCCCGCGGCCTGAAGATCTTCGGGCCGACGAAAGAGGCCGCGCAACTGGAAAGTTCGAAGAATTTCGCCAAGCACTTCATGCTCCGGCACAAGATTCCGACGGCCGCCTTCATGAGCTTCACCGACGCCGCCGTGGCGCACGCCCACATCCGGCGCAAGAGCGCGCCGATCGTGGTCAAGGCCGACGGACTCGCCGCCGGCAAGGGCGTCGTCGTCGCCACCAGCCTCGAGGAAGCGCACCGCGCGATCGACGACATGCTCTCCGGCAACGCGCTCGGCCAGGCCGGCGCGCGGGTGGTCATCGAGGACTATCTGGACGGCGAGGAAGCCAGCTTCATCGTCATGGCCGACGGCAGGAACGTGCTGCCGCTCGCTTCGAGCCAGGACCACAAACGCGTCTTCGACGGCGACGCCGGACCCAATACCGGCGGCATGGGCGCCTATTCGCCGGCGCCCGTGGTCACCCCGGAGATCCACGCCAAGGCCATGCGCGAGATCATCCTGCCGACGGTGCGCGGCATGGCCAGCGACGGCTTTCCCTACACCGGCTTTCTCTACGCCGGGCTGATGATCGGCAAGGACGGCTCGGTCAAGGTCGTCGAATTCAACTGCCGCCTGGGCGACCCGGAAACGCAAGCGATCATGATGCGCATGAAGTCCGACCTGCTGACCCTGATCGAACACGCCCTCGCCGGCAAGCTCGACCAGGCCGAGGCCGAGTGGGACCGGCGCGTCGCGCTCGGCGTCGTGCTGGCCGCCGCCAATTATCCAGGCCACCCGAAAAAAGGCGACGTGATCTCCGGGCTGCCCAGGGAGAGCGAGAACGTCTGCGTTTTCCACGCCGGCACCGCCGAGCAGGACGGCCGGATCGTCACCGCCGGCGGCCGTGTGCTGTGCGTCACGACGCTCGGCGAAAACGTGAAGCAGGCCCAGAAACTGGCCTACGAAGCGATCACCGGCATCCATTTCGACGGCATGCAGTTCCGCCGCGACATCGGACACCGCGCGATTTCGCGTTAG
>JAISQQ010000282.1 GCA_031274075.1 Accumulibacter sp. | reverse complement strand
GGGGCCTTACCCGTTACCTGGCACACACGGGCCATGATCGTTACTCCAATTGGTCTTGGGGGAAAGGCGGGGATTCTATCCTGAAAACCCGGGGAAGTTCAAGTTCTTTTGAGTTCCATGCCGCCGGCCATTTTTTACATGCTGTGCGACGGGAAGCCGGGGATGAGCAGCGCGGAATCCGCCATGGGCGGGATGCTGCTTGTGGATGTCCGGGCTTGCTTGTATATATTCCCGTATGTATGATCAAGCTGTGAATTACACGTGGCACGAACCCAAGCGGCAAGCCAATCTGAAAAAGCATGGCCTTGATCTTGCCGATGCTTTCCAGGTTTTTGACGGCCCGGTCATGACACGCGAGAACCCCCGCGATTATGAAGGCGAGCAGCGTTTCAATTCAACCGGGTTTTTGGGCGCGGCCCTGGTGACGCTCAGCCACACGGAAAACAGCCGGGCCATCCATATCATCCCCATGCGAAAGGCAAGCACTCATGAAAGCCGCGAATTCTATTCCTATCTCTGAAAAACCGCCCCGCCTGCGCGTGGGCTTGAAAGATGTCGACCGCGCCGCGTTTTCTGGCGCGATACGCGAACGTCTGGGCGAGCGTCCGGGGAAGCAGCGCGTCTCCATCATGCTGGACGCGGCGGTGATTGCTTTTTTCAAGGCCAAGGCGGGGGGGCGCGGGTATCAGACGCTCATCAATCAGGCCCTGATGGACGCCATCCAGACCGAAACCCTTGAAACCACCCTGCGCCGGGTGATTCGCTCTGAACTGGGCGCAAGCCAGGACGCTCCCCCGGCAAGCCGCGCGGCGTCTCGCCCGCATTCCCTTCATGGCCGGGAGCCTGTTGCGGGATAGGGAGCCGTTCACCACCTTTCACCTTTCACCCTTTACCTTTCACCGATTTCCACGCTTCACTCACAGCAGCCCGCGCTCGGCAAAAGACAAGGGCGGAGCCTGTCCGGCGATGATGAAATGGTCGAGCACCTTGACCTCGACGAGCGCCAGCGCCTGCGAAAGCGTGCGGGTCAGCGCCTCGTCGGCTGGCGAGGGATCGGTTCTCCCGGACGGATGATTGTGCGCGAACACCACCGCCGCCGCGTTGTGCGCCAGCGCCCGCTTGAGCACTTCGCGCGGATACACGCTGGTCTGCGACAAGGTTCCGCGAAACAGTTCCTCGGCGGCCAGCAGGCAGTGCCGCGCGTCCAGCCACAAGGCGAAGAACACTTCGTGCGCGAGACCGGACAATCTGAGGCGCAGGTAGTCGCGCACCGCCGCCGGACTGGAAAACGCGTCGCGTTCCCGCATGCCTTCGGCCAACGCGCGCCGCGCCATCTCCAACACCGCCTGCAACTCGGCGTACTTCGCGGCTCCCATGCCGGGAATCGCCGAAAACTCGGTCTTGCCGGCGGCGAACATCCGGTTCAGCCCGCCGAAATGCTCGATCAGCTCCCGCGCCAGATCCACCGCGCTTTTGCCTTTCACGCCGACGCGCAGGGAAATGGCCAGCAACTCGGCGTCCGACAGATTCGCCGCGCCGTGCGCCAATAGACGTTCGCGCGGGCGCTCGTGCTCGGGCCAATCGGTGATGGCCATGCGGCGATCTCGGTTAGAATGACAGCCCGTATTCTAGCGGGAAATTCACATGGAATTGAATGGAAAACGGGTGACGCTCGGCGTCACCGGCGGAATCGCCGCCTACAAGGCGGCCGAGCTGGTCCGCCTGCTGGTCCGGCAGGGCGCCGCGGTGCGGGTGGCGATGAGCGAGGCGGCGACGCGCTTCGTCACCCCGACGACCTTCCAGGCGCTCTCCGGAAACCCGGTAGCGGTCGATCCGTGGGACGCGGGCGTTGCCAACGGCATGGCGCATATCCAGCTTGCGCGCGAAGCCGACGTGCTGTTGATCGCGCCGGCCTCGGCCGATTTCCTGGCCAAGGCGGCCAACGGCGTCGCCGACAACCTGCTGACCACCTTGACCCTGGCGCGCGGCTGCCCGCTGCTCGTGGCGCCGGCGATGAATCGCCAGATGTGGCATAACCCGGCGACGCAGCGCAACATCGCCACGCTGGCCGGCGACGCCGTCGGCATCCTCGGCCCCGCTAGCGGCGAGCTGGCCTGCGGCGAAAGCGGCGAGGGCCGCATGCTCGAACCGGAGGAGATCGTCGAGGAACTGATCGCCCATTTCCAGCCCAAGCCGCTCCAGGGTAGGAAGGTGCTGGTCACCGCCGGGCCGACCTTCGAAGCCATCGATCCGGTGCGCGGCCTGAGCAATCTTTCGAGCGGCAAGATGGGCTTCGCCGTAGCGCGCGCCGCCCGCGAAGCCGGCGCCGAAGTCACCCTGGTCTGCGGCCCGGTGGCCTTGCCGACGCCGCGCGGCGTCACGCGCATCGACGTCACCAGCGCCCTGGAGATGCAGGCGCAGGTGATGCTGCGCGCGGTCACGCAGGACGTGTTCGTCGGCGTCGCGGCGGTGAGCGACTATCGCCCCAGGAGCGTCTCGGAGCAGAAGATCAAGAAGGACGGCAGTCCGCCCCCGGTCATCGAACTGGTGGAGAATCCCGACATCCTGGCCGAAGTCGCCGCGCTTCCCCGCCCGCCCCTGTGCGTGGGTTTCGCCGCGGAAACCCGGAATCTCGCCGAGTACGCGGAAACGAAACGCCGCGCGAAAAAAATCCCGCTGCTCGCCGGCAATCTCATCCAGGACGGTTTCGGCGGCGACGCGAACCGCCTGACGCTGTTCGACGACAACGGCCAGCGCGCGTTGGAACCCGCTCCCAAACTCACGCTCGCGCGCCAGTTGATGGCGCGCGCCGCCGCCTTGCTGGAGAACCCGCATGCACCGTATTGACGTGCGCCTCCTCGACCCGCGCCTGAAAGACGCGCTGCCGCGCTACGCCACGTCCGGCTCGGCCGGTCTCGACCTGCGCGCCTGCGTTGCGGCGCCGATGACCCTCCGCCCCGGCGAAACGCGGTTGATCCCCACCGGCGTGGCCATCCATATCGGCGACCCCGGCCTGGCGGCGCTGATTCTTCCGCGCTCGGGCCTGGGACACAAGCACGGCATCGTGCTCGGCAACCTGGTCGGACTGATCGATTCGGACTATCAGGGCGAAATCATGTTGTCGACGTGGAACCGCGGCCAGGAAGACTTCACCCTCGATCCGCTCGACCGGCTGGCCCAACTGGTCATCGTGCCGGTGGTGCAGGCCGCTTTCGAGATCGTCGACGAATTCGCCGCCACGCCGCGCGGCGCCAGCGGGTTCGGCAGCACGGGCAAGGGCTGAGGCGCTATTTGCGCTTGAAAAGAAACTCGAAAACCGAGTCGGCTTCGACGCTGGACAGCAATTCGTTGCCGGTCTGGCGGGCGAACGCCTGGAAATCCTTCGCCGCGTGGGCATCGGTGGCGAACACGCGCAGGATCTGGCCCGATGCCATCTCGGCGAGCGTTTTCTTGGTGCGCAGAATCGGCAGCGGACAACTGAGTCCCTTGACGTCCAACTCGCGGTCAGCCTGCACGGCCGGCCTCCTTTCGGGTGAATGCAATCGAATCAGCCACCGTTCATTCCTTTCCTTTCCTCTTCCATCTGCAACTTGCGCAGCTCGCGAAGCCGCGCGTCGACCGCGGACAGCTCGTAAAAATCGCCATCCTTTTCCTTCTGGGCCAACTGGAGCTGTTCGATCGCCGCTCCGAGCTGCCCCTGGAGCAGGTAATACTCGGCCTGCGCGCGGCGCTGCGGCACGCGTCTGCCCAAGGCCGCATACGTCTTGGCTTGCAGGCCGAACAGTCTGAAATCGGATGGATCGCGGGCCAGTTGCCCGTCGAGAAACGCTAAGGCCTGCCGGTGCGATCCCGCCGCGTAGAGCGAATCGGCGTAGCCATACACCAGCGACCTGGCCCCCGGAAAGCGCAGCAGGGCCTGCCGGTATATTTCCTGCGCGCCCGCGAAGTCGCCGGACTGTTCGCCGATCGACGCGGCCAGCCCGGCGAGGATCGGCGATTCCACCCGCAGCGCCTCCAGCGCGGCGCTGACGCGCCGGGCGCCTTCGAGGTCGCGCGCGCGCAGCAGGGCGTAGGCCAGGCCGTAGCGCACGGCGGCTTCCGACACGTACTTCTTTTCCTCCAGCAGCCTCTCGAATTCGGCGCGGGCGTCTTTCGGCGGCAGGGCCTGCACCCGCAGCTTGGCGCGCACGAGCTGGAAATCGAGACTGCTGACGACCTGCCGATACGGCGAATCCTGCGCCCGGTTCTGCATGTCGGAAAGCCGTTCGACGGTCAAGGGGTGCGAACGGAAGTAAACCGGCGCGTTGTTCTCGTACAACCGGCCGGCCTTTTGCAGCCGCTCGAAGAAATCGCCCATGCCGTGGACATCGAAACCGGCTCTTTCCAGCGACTGGAAACCCACCCGGTCGGCCTCCCGCTCGAAATCCCGGGAGTAGGCCAACTGCGCCTGGATCATGCCGGCCTGCGCCGACGCCATCGCCCCCGCGGCGACCGAGGTATTCGAGCGCGCCGCGAGCACCCCGATGGCCATAGCGATCAGGGTCGGGATGGTATTCTGCTTTTCCTTCGCGATCTGCCGCGCCAGATGGTTCTGCGTCACGTGGGCGATTTCGTGAGCCAGCACTCCGGCCAGTTCCGATTCGCTTTGCGCCGTCAGCAGCGTCCCCGTATTGACGCCGATATACCCGCCGAACATGGCGAAGGCGTTCACCGTGTTGTCGCGGATGGCGAAGAAATGAAACTCGCCGGTCGGATTGGCGCTGGCTTCGACCAGGCGGCGGCCGAGCCGCCCCAGATAGTCGTTGATCTCGGGGTCGTCGACGTAGCCAGGCTCGCGCAGCCGGATCTCGTTCATGATGCTCTCGCCGATCCGGCGCTCCATCTGCGGCGACAGTTCGGCGCGCGCGGACTCGCCCAGATCGGGCAGATCGTTGACCTGGGCGTTGCCCGCCAGCGAAACGCAGGCGGCCAGCGCCAGCACGGCCCCGCGGGCGCGGCGCGGCTTCAAGGAATGCGGCAGCTTCATGGCGTCCATGATAACGGAGACGAAGGGAAGATGCTGTTTCACTTTATTTCAGGAACAGGCTATCGCATTTGACCTTTGGACGCCAATCCAGGCAAGGAAGCGCGAAAGCCGGGAGGGCGAT
>JAISQQ010000218.1 GCA_031274075.1 Accumulibacter sp. | reverse complement strand
AGGCGCAGATGCTCGCGGGCGATCGGGTAGACCGGCGGCAGGCCGACGCCGCCGGCAGTGAAGACCACGGTCTCCTGCTGCGCGTCGTAGGGGTGCAGTTCGCTCGGCCGGCCCAGCGGCCCGGCGATGCCGGTGAAGGCGTCGCCGACCTTCATCCGGTTGATCTCGATGCTGCTGCTGCCCATGCCCTGCACGACGAGGCAGATGGCGCCGGTCTCGGCGTCCCAGTCGGCCAGGGTCAGCGGGATCAGTTCCCCGCTCGGCCAGGCGAGTACGCGCACGAACTGCCCGGCGCGGGCGGCGCGGGCGATCATCGGCGCATGCACGATGAGTTCGACGATTCCCGGCGTCAGCTCGATTCTTTCCAGGATGGTCTGCGGCGAAGCGGCCCGTTGCGAATACTCGCCGGCCTGCCCGACCATGCGCCGGATTTCCTCGGGCGCAACGTCGATGTCGCCGACGATCTCGCGCGCCGCCGCCTGCCCGTCGCCGGCGGCGCGGATCGCCGTCGAGCCGCCGCGCGCCGCGTCGCCGCCGGAATAGATGCCGTCGAGCGAGGTCTTCTGGCTGCCCTGGGCGAGTTCGATGCTGCCCTTGCGGGTCGTTTTCAGGCTCGGCTCCGAATCCTTGATGATCGGGTTCGGGTCGTTGCCCAGCGCCATGATCACCAGTTCGGCCGGCATCAGTTCGGTCTTGCCGGTGGCGATCGGGCTGCGCCGCCCGGAAGCGTCCGGCTCGCCCAGATCCATTACTTCGAGCACCGCGCCGGTGACGAAATGCGTCTTGTCGTCGCCGACGAACTCGCAAGGCGAGCGCAGCACCTTCAGGGCGATGCCCTCCTCCAGCGCGTGATGCAGTTCCTCGACGCGCGCCGGCATTTCGCTGCGCGTGCGGCGATAGACGATGGTCACGTTACCGCCCAGCCGCCGCGCCGTGCGCGCCGCGTCCATCGCGGTGTTGCCGCCGCCGATGATGATCACCTCCTTGCCGCGGGTTTCCGGCAGCGGCGTCTCGTAATCCTCGCGCAGGCCCTGCATGAGGTTGACGCGGGTCAGGAACTCGTTGGCCGACATCACGTTGAGCAGGTGTTCGCCCGGCACGTTCAGGAAGCGCGGCAGGCCGGCGCCCGAACCGACGAAGATTTTCCAGAAGCCGGCGTGGCGCAGATCCTGCAGGGTGCCGGTCTTGCCGACGACGAAGTTGTTGACAAAGCGGCCGCCGAGCAGCTTGATCTTGCCGACCACGTCGTCGATCAGTTCGTTGGGCAGGCGGAACTCGGGGATGCCGTAGCGCAGCACGCCGCCGAGCGCGTGGAAGGCTTCGAAAACGGTGACCGGAAAGCCTTCGGCGGCCAGCAGGTAGGCATTGATCAGGCCAGCAGGGCCGGAACCGACGACGGCGATCGGCGGCTTTTCCGCCTTGGCCCACGGGTCGGGGAGGCCGGCGGCGCGCCGCGCGAAGCTGCCCGGATCGACGATCTTCTGGCGCTGCGGCAGGAACCATTCGATCTGGCCGATCTCGATCGGCTGCTTGGCGTGCGCGCAGACGCCCTGGCACTGCAATTCCTGCGGACAGACGCGGCCGGTGACGTTGGGCAGCGGGTTGATGTTCTCGATCAGTTCCATCGCCTCGCGGAAACGCCCGTTGCCGAGCAGTTCGAGCGCCAGCGGAATGTGGATCTTGACCGGGCAGCCGCCCTTCGGCTCGGGCCTGCCTTCCACGCACAGGCCGACTTCGCAGGGCTTCTCCTCGCACTGCTTGTCGCGCAGCACTTCGAGCCAGACGATGAGGTCCACCTCGCGCGTCGAATACCCCAGGTTCATATAGCCGAGGTAACCCTGGTTGACCAGCTCGAAGTCGACCGAACGCTCCTCGGGCGAACGGATGTACGGCGGGATGTGGCTTTCCGCCGGCCAGTTCTCCGATAGCCCCCGGAACATCGGGTAGCGCTCCGAAAGGTGCTTGTCCAGCGCCTTGATGAACTTGCGTTTCAGGCCCAGCGGCACGCCCCAGACGAAACGCATGAGCACGCGGCTCATGTCGTCGTCGCGCAGCAGCGTTTCCCAGAAGGCGCGGGTGAATTCGGCGGAAAGCTCCTCCTGCCGGAATTCGGCGGCGACCGCCGCCGCGCCGTCGGAAATGAACATCTCGCGGAACGCCCGTGGATCGTCGAGCAGGCGCCGGCGCAAAAGGTCCATCTGCCGGTTGAAGGTGTCGACGGCGGCGGTCTGTTCCAGCGCCTCGACCTGCGAGCGCGTGCTCTCCAGCGCGTGGCTGGCGGCCAGGTAATGCCGCAGGTCGTCCTGGCGGAATTGTCGCATCGGTTCCAGGGCGCTCATCGTATGATCTCCGCGTCGCAGTTGGCCGATACCCGCTTGATGCGGGCCTTCAGTTCGGGAGTGACGGTCACGTGCTCCAGCGCGCCCGGAATCAGCCGCGCCGCTTCACGGCTTTCGCCGTTGACCACGATGCGCGTCTTCTCGAACAGATCGGGAATATCCTGGTAACAGGTCTTGCAGTTGGTGCACCGGGTCGAATCCTCGATGCTCACCAGCGCCTCGGCGGCGGCATCCACCTCTCCCCCCGCCGCCGCGGGAGCGGGCGCGGCGGCGGCTCCCGCCGGCGCGAGCGCAATGGCCGCGGCAAGCCCGGCGACGGGCGCCTTGCTCGAGGTGGCCAGTTCGGACATGGCGCGGGCGATGGCGTCCAGCGAGCCGTCGTGACGCTCGGCGGATTCCCTGATCTCCGCCCGCAGGGCTTCGATCACGGCCTGGTGGCTGGCGTCTACGCGCGCCACGTTGAAACCGGCCAGGTATTGCAGCGTCTGCCAGTTCGCGCGCCGCTCCTCGAGCAGATCGACGATCGCCTGGGTCATGCCCATCCGGACCAGGCGCTGCCCGGCGTCCACCGAGTAGACGAACGGCGTCTTGCCCTGGCGCGCGCTGGCCGGCAGCTCGATGAACTCGGCCACCGGAACCAGGTCCGCCGCCGTATCGGCAGGCAGTTTCCTGAACTGCTTGCGGAAACGGATTTCGCCGAGCGCGAAACTGGCCGGCGTAAGATCGATTTCCATCAGCTTGAGTTCGCCGTCCGCGTCGCGGTATTCCAGCGTGGTCTTCGCCCAGGTCTTGTCCGGATCGGGGTTGCCTTCGAGCGAGAACCACTCGTGCAGCGTCTTGCCGCGCCGCGGATCGTGCACGAACACCGGGTTCATGCGGCTCTCCACGGCGAGGCGCGCCTGGCGGGCGGAGACGTTGTCGGCGATGCCGTGTTCGCCCTGGCACGGCGTGTAGACGTCGAGCACGGCGGGCGCGTCGGTATACGAGAGAAACTCCATCGTGTTCTTCAGGTAGTGTCCCTGCAGGGCGGTGCTCGTCGAGCAGACGAAGACGTTCGGATGGAAGGAGGCGATCAGCCCCAGTTCCTTGCGCGCTTCGCGCTTGCCGCCGTGCGCGCCGCCGTGCCGCGCGAGGTCCGAATCCTGGCCGGTGAAGCTCGAGGTCGAAGCCTGCCCGCCGGTGTTGGAATAGACCCCGGTGTTGAGCACCAGCACCTTGAGCGGCGTGCCGCTCGCCAGGATGCGCGAGAACGCGCCGAAGCCGATGTCGTAGGTCGCGCCGTCGCCGCCGATGGTGATCACCGTCGGCAGGAGCGCCAGTTCCTCCTTGGTGAACTGCGGCCACGACAGGTAGCGGAATTCCTTGTCGTGCCGCTCCGGCACGTAGGCGTCGTCGAGTTCCAGGCGCGCCAGGCGCATGGCCCGCACATCCGCCACGTTTTGCGCCGCAACGCCCTCGAAGAGGCCCTTGGCCAGCGGCTGGGCGTCCTGGAACAGGCTGTTGACCCACGGATCGTTATAGGCGTTGAACGGGAAGGTCGAGGCATAGACGCTGCTGCAGCCCGTCGAGTTGGCGACGATCGCCCCGGCCGGACCGTTGCCGGTCGGCCCGCCCTCGTACAGGTAGAGGCGTTTTTCCAGCGCCGCGAGGAGTTCGCCGACGCGCCGGCCGCGTTCGGCGTCTTTCCCGTCCAGCGAAGCCTGCTTGGCGGCCAGATCGGCGATCAGCTTTTCCAGTTCCGCGACGTGCTCGCGCCGCCGCTTCGCGGTGATCGCGTGGTTGGTCGCCATCACCAGGCGGATCGCCGTCACTTCGCCGCAGCCGCGGCAGCCGCCGTGGCCGCCGGTGGTCGCATAGTAGTTGTCGTGGTCGAGCATCAGGCGCTTGATCTCGCCGCCGGCCTGGATGGCGCCGTCGACGAAGCGCGCCGGCGTATTCGGCGTCTGGCTCATGAAATCGAAACGCTCCTGCAGCGCTGCCAGCAAGGCCGCGTCCTGCTCCTGCGTGGACAGCGCGCCGGGGCCGCAGACATCGACGCATTCCAGGCAGCCGGTGCACTTCCAGGGATCGATGGTCACCGAATACAGGCCGCCGCTGCCGGGAGTGGTTTTCTCGGCGGCGTCGAAGAATGGCCGGGTGCGGGCGACCGGGAAGGCCGCCAGCACATCGACCAGTTTGCTGAAATTGTCCAGCAGGGTCACATGGCGGGTCGGCGGCAGCCCGGCGGCGGCCTCGGCGACGAGTTCGTGGAAGGCGCGGGCTTCCTTGCCCTGGCGGTACGCCTCGCGCACCGCCTCGGCGACCGCATGGACCTGGCCGCGCATCGCTTCGCGCTGCGCCTCGGTGATTTCGAGCCGGCGGATGCCGGTGAGCAGCAGTTCGTGGATTTCATGCACGGTGTTCGGCACCGCCGCGTCCGGACAGACCAGCGTGCATTCCATGCAGCCGGTGCACACGTCGGGATTGAACAGCGGCACGCTGCGGCGGAACAGCCCCTTGTCCTTCGAGCCGGCGCTGCCGGCCGGCATGAACAGGCCGGAGCCTGGCAGCACCGGCGCCTCGGCGATGCTGCCTTCGCGGAACGGGCGGGCGATCATGTCGTCGAAATACTCGCGGTCGAACAGGCCGCACACCGACGCGCCCTCGGGCTGGCATACCGAGGCCGACAGCGAGACGTTGCGCAGCATGATCGGCGCCGGCTTGGCGTCGATCTCTTTCAGCGCCGGCAGCTCGTAGTCGACGCGCCGCGTGGCCTCGATGCCCTCGCGGATCACCTCCATGTTGCCGTCGACGACGGCGGCGCCCTTGCTGCCGAATTTCTTGGCGATCTGCTTCTTCACCTTTTCCAGGATGGCCTCGGCCGAAGCGCCGGCGGTCACCTGCCGGACGTGCCCGGCGACCGCGCCGATGAAGGCGATGCCCATCATGCGCGTGGCCAGTTCCGGCGTCGGCGCGTGCTTCTTGGCGACGGCGAAGGCGTCGATGACGAAGAAATTGATCTTCTTCTCGCGGATCGTCTTGCGCGCCTGCGCCGGCAATTCTTCCCAGACCTTTTCCGGCGTCGAATTCGACTGCAGGATGAAGGTGCCGCCCTCGGCCAGGCCCTTGAGCGGGTTGGTATGGCTGAAGCAGCGGTGGTCGGGCGAGATGACGACCTCGACGTCCTCGAGTTCGGCGTTGGTGATCTTGATCGTCTCGGGGGAAAGCGTGATGTAGTAATTGGTCGGCGCCCCGCTCTTTTCCGAGCCGTACTTCGGCGCCGCCTTGGAGTGCATGTCGAGCACCCCGGCCAGGATGTCGGTGAGCAGCTTGCCGGAGGCGATCGTGCCGTAGCCGCCGACCGAGTGGAAGCGCACGCGGAAGGCCGAATCCGGCAAGAGGCGCGGATTGGCCGCGGTGTCCAGCGCCATGCCCTCGGTTTCCGGATACGCGGCCCGGAGTTTCTGCTGCAGTTCGGCCATGCGCGGATTCGCGTCCTTCGAGAAGAACTGCGAACCCAGATAGATCAGCGAGGCGCCCTTGTCTTCCCGCATGTTCCGGAACGCGGCGACGAGATGGCGCGGCTGCAGGTCGTGGCCGCCGAGGCCGAAGATCGCCGTGGTCAGCCTCGGCGCGGATTCGAGCGCCGGGATGCCCGCGTGGCGCTCGGCCTCGCCGCCTCCCAGCGCGCCGTTTTCGAGCGCCTTGAACAGCGCCTGGGTGACCAGCGCGGTCAGCGCCGTCTGCTCGGAACGCTCCAGTACCGTCACCGCCTTCTTGCCCGCCAGCGCGGCGACCACTTCGGCCTCCGGGAAGGGCTGCAAGAGCTTGATCGACACCAGACCGACCTTCTCGCCCTGGCCGCGCAGGTAGCTGACCACCGCCTCGACGTCGTCGCACACCGAACCCAAGCCGAGCATCACCGTCTCGGCGTCGTCGCACAGGAAGGTATGCACCGGCGAATAGTCGCGCCCGCTCAGCGCCGAATACTCGGCCATCGCCTGCCGCACCAGCACCGGCACCGCGCTGGCGAAGTGCGTGCGGTGGTCGGCCGCGCCGGCCTGGAAGTCCGGCTGGTTCTGCACCGGCCCGGTCAGGCCGGGATTATTGACGTCCACCAGCGCCGGAACGAGCTGGCGCGTGCCCTTCTCGAAAGCGTTGATCCACTGGCGGCGCCACGCGCCCCGCAGCTCCTCGGGCAGCCAGGCCAGCGTTTCCCCGACCAGGTCTCCGGCGTTGTCCTTCTCCACTTGCGCGGCGTTGTCCGCGAGATATTTCTTCAGCGCCTCCAGGTTCTCTTCCTCGAGGTCGGCGGCGTGGCGCGCGAGGAACTGTTCGAGCTGGAACACGCGGCCCTTGGAACCGAACAGTACTTCCTGCGCCAGCGTCGGCGCCTTGATGCGCCCAGCCGGGTCGCCCAGGTACTCGCGCAGCAGTTCCGGCTCCGGCAGCAGTGCCTCGCACATCATGTGGCTGGTGGCGAAACCGTCCATCGCGTTGGCCACGGGGATCAGCGACAGCGCCGAGACACGGTAGGCGATCGCCGCGAGATCGGACGCTTCCTGCGGATTGGCGCCGAACAGGATGGTGTAGCCGGAAGACAGCAAGGCATAGACGTCGTCGTGCCCGGCCATCACGTTGAGCGAGTGCTTGGAAACGACGCGCGCCGCCACCTGCAGCACGAAGCCGCCGACCTTCTTGCCGACCGTCACGTAGTGCGATTCGAGCGCGTACAGGATGCCCTGGCTCGACGACGCGTTGGAGATGAACTGCCCGCCGGTCAGGGCCGCGCCGAGCGCGCCGCTCTGCGCCGAATGCTCGCCTTCCGGCTCGAAGAAGAAGGGATGCTTGCCCCACACGTTGCCGCCGCCTTCCGCCCGGAAAGCTTCGTAGATCTCGGCAATCTCGGTGGAAGGCGTGATCGGGTAGCCGATCACGCCGCCGCAGACATGGCTCATGACATGGGCGACGGCGCCGTTGCCGTTGATGACGGTAGGCAGGCCGGGATATTTGGCTTTCTTGTCTTTCATGGTCGGACGTCCATAGAGGTTAAAAAAATCGGTCGCACGGGCGAAAACCCGCCCGTTTGCTTGAAAACGATACACGCAAGGAAAGGGAACGGGAACGCCCTGCCCGCCGCGAACGATGCGCCAATCCACCCGATCGCCCCGGCGGCAAGAGTCTGGTCTGACTCGCCAATGAAACGTTCCCTGACCATATCCTTCATGCGGTTTTGGAATTATTTTCCGTCACGGATTGTGCAAATATGGAACAACTACATGACGTAACGGAAGAAAACCATTCTACTACCAATTTCGGGTGACAGGTAACGGGTGTCAGGTGTCAGGTGTCAGGTGTCAGGTGTCAGGGTTTACCGGCGCGAAGCGCCGCAAGTTACTGACACCTGACATCTGTCACCTGTCACCTGACCAGCGGGAGGCGTTGCATCGGGAAGGCCGGCTGGGTTTGGGGTTCCTGGGAGCGCGGGGCTTCCGCCCCGCAACGGCGGGAACGACACGACCATCGCTGTTGCGGGGCAGAAGCCCCGCGCTCCCAGGTTCCGGAGGTCCGGCGATCGGATTCATTTCCTCAGGTGCGATGAAAGGTATTTTCCGCCACATAAAGACTTGAATATAAAAGATTTCTGGCGACTGTTTACGACATTTGCGCAGGCGATGGCCCTGTCTCTTTCGCCAAGCCAACGATTCTGGGCTACGCTTGCCGTTTTGCCGCCCAAAAGGATTCTTACGCTTGGCGTTCCATCGCCCGCCGCCTCATCGGCGACAAGCCGAATTTCTCATGGCGCTTTCGGGCGCTGGCGCTTCTCGCCAAGCCGATCTCCCGCCGCGAAATCCGGCGCAAACGGGGAAAAAATTGGAAGCGGGGGATTTGAAGCACAAATGGACATGATCAACGAATGCCCAACCGCGGTTTCCAGGATAATCGCATAACAATGAAATTACGGATAGGGATGAGCGCCATGCAAGCGCTGCTGCAGGCGATGGGGCGCGGCCTTTCCAGTCTGGCTACGCCCCGTTTGTGGGGGCGCTGGATCGTATTGTCGGCGATGCTGTCCTGGGGCGTGATGTTGATACTCTCTCTGGCAATATGGGGCATCGCGTTTTCTTTCATCTACCACATTCCGGAAATGCGAGATACGGGCGAAATCGAATTACAAAAATGGTGGTGCTTGCGCGTTTTTATCATCCCTTTGGTCGACTTTCTGGCAGAGCATTGGTTCCCATCATTCCTTATTGCGTATTATTCATTTGATCTGCTGGTTGCGGCTTTCATTCTTCCGGAAGTTTCAAGGAAAGTGGCTGGCTTGAAATATCCTGATCTGCTTATATCCGGCGAAGAAAAATCCGCGTCGATCCCGTGGCGGAGTTTTGTTGTTTGCCTGTTTGTAATCACGCCCGCGATGCTGCTGCTGTCCGCGGCAACGGATGATTCTTCGTGGATGGCGTATGTTTCCGGCTCACTGTGGGTACTCGTCTATTTCGTGTCCTTGATCTGGCTTCCCCGCCAATTCCTTTTCCCCGCCTGTCTCGCCTTCCGTGCCACGCAAGCGGAAAAAGAGGAAATTCGCCGCCGTTGCCTCTGGCCTCTTTTCATGCTGGCTCTACTCTGCGATCTCTGTAGTATCGTTCCCTATGATATCTGCCTTTTATTCTTGCCGGATTTTGTGTGGGAATGGGAATTCATCAGGCTCCCTCTCGATCGCTTGTTGATCCTTGCATTGTTGAGGCCACTGCTGCCGATCCTTTATGCGCTCTCCAGCGTTCATTACTGCCTGGAGACTTTGCGCCAGTCGCGCGGCGGTAGTCTGACACCCAAAATGGCGCCAGAGGGCAGGCCATGAAAATCACCCTCATGAAACCCGCCATCGTGCTCCAGCAAGCGTAGCGCAGGTAGGCAACGTAAGCTCTGGCGCGAAGCGCCACAATAGTCATTGGCCTGGCGAAAGAGAAAGCGCTCCTCCTTGTAAGAACCTGTTTGCGATCTTCTCTGGGAGCGCGGGGCACCCGCCCCGCTTTTGGCCAGCGCCATGACACTGCCGCCGCTGTTGCGGGGCGGGTGTCCCGCGCTCCCAGAGGCCATCACGATCTTCATGAACGTAAAGTTGACCTGTTTGCGTGAAAACAGCGACGGTTCGGTAGGGCGGGAAAGCGTAGCGCCTCCCGCCGATCCTTTTTCACGGCGCAACGCGCCGCATGATTCAAAGGCCGCCGAATAATAGAAGCGGCGGCTGCGCCGCCGGAGAGAACGACCGGCGGGAGGCGCTTCGCTTTCCCGCCCTACGATGTACGCAAATACCCCGGCGGGCCGGAGACTCGCGCCCCGGGAAAATCACCACGATGCCAACGACGCCACATGGGGCAATGGCCCTGCCGCGCTCCCAGAGAAGATCGCAAACAGTTTCCAAGCTACAGTCCGGGCTACGCTTGCCGCGACCATCCCCTGGCCGAAGTCGTGAAGCCGCGTCAGCGGAAGAACTCCCCGACCCGCTCGAACACCTCATGACTGGCGCCGTGGCGGCGCACGCTCAGGACGTCTTCGAGTTTTTCGAGCTGGCGGACCATCTGTTCGAGACGCGCCTCCTCGTTGACCGTCAGCCAGACGCGGCTCAGGCGGCCCTCGCCGACCGGCATGCAGACGATGCCTTCGACGTTGTAGGCGCGGCGCGAGAACAGGCCGGCGACGTGCGACATGACGCCGGCGTGGTTGTTGACTTCCAGTTCCAGAACGGTTTGCGTCACGCTGGATTCGGGGTGTTTCCGGGCTATCGAATTCATCATCAATCTCCAATCATGTCCTTGTTGGCGCCGCCGGGGGCGACCATCGGCAGGACTTGTTCGCGGCAGTCGATGCGGGCGTGGATGAACATCGGCCCGCGCGTCGCCAGCGCGGTGGCGAGGGCTTTCCGCGGATCCGGCGCGGAATCCAGGTCGAGCGTCCGCCAGCCGAAGCCCGCGGCGATCTTGACGAAATCGGCTTCGTTCTTGAACTTCGACGAGAAAATCCGCTGGCCATAGAACAGCGCCTGTTGCTGGACGACCATGCCCAGGGAGGCATTGTTCATCAGCACCAGCTTGAGGTTGACGTCCTCCTCCGCCGCCGTGGCGAGTTCCTGGAGGTTCATCAGCAGGCTGCCGTCGCCCGAGAAGCAGACCACGGCGCGTTCCGGCTGCGCCAGGGCCGCGCCGATCGCCGCGGGCAGGCCGAAGCCCATCGTGCCGAGGCCGCCCGAGGTCAGCCACTGGCGCGGGCGGCGCAAGGGGTAGGCCTGCGCCACCCACATCTGGTGGTTGCCGACGTCGGTGACGATGGTCGCCTCGTCGTCCAGGCAGCCGGCGACGGCGTGAATCAGGCCATACGGCGTGCGCGGGTCGCCGACGCCCGGCCTGCGCAGCGGAAAGTTCCTCTTCAGTTCGCCGACGCGCGCCCGCCATTCCCGGCGCGGCCTGGATTCGACGCCCGGCAGCAGGCGTTCGAGCACCTCCCTGAGGTCGCCGCGGATGCTGGCATGCGCCTTCTTGATCTTGCCGAGTTCCGAGCAATCGATGTCGATGTGGAGGATCTTCGCCCGCGGGCAGAACGCCGCCGCCTTGCCGATCGCGCGGTCGTCGAAACGCGCGCCGGCGGCGATCAGCAGGTCGCATTCCTCCAGCGCCATGTTCGCGCGGCGCGCGCCGTACATGCCCAGCATGCCCAGGGACAGCGGATGATCGACAGGCATCGCGCCCAGCGCCATCAGCGTCATCACCGTCGGCAGGCCGGCTTTTTCGGCCAGCTCGACGGCCTGCGCCGCGCCGTCCGAATGCGTCACGCCACCGCCGAGATAGAGGATCGGCCGCTCCGCCGCGTCGATCAGCGCCGCGGCGCGAGCGATCGCCCCAGGGTCGGCTGCGGGCGTCGGCGCGCGCAGGCCCGGTTCGGGCCACTCGCCGATTTCGATACGTTCGTTCTGCACGTCCTTGGGAATATCCACCAGCACCGGACCGGGCCGGCCCGAGGCCGCCAGGCGGAAGGCGCGGGGAATGACGTCCAGCAGTTCGCTCGCCGAGCCGGCCAGGAAATTGTGCTTGGTGATCGGAATGTTCAGGCCATAGGTATCGACTTCCTGGAACGCATCGGTGCCGATCAGCGTGCTCGCCACCTGGCCGGTGATCGCCACCAGCGGGATCGAATCGAGCTTGGCGTCGGCGATCGCCGTCAGCAGGTTGGTCGCGCCCGGGCCGGACGTCGCCAGGCACACCGCCGTCTCGCCGCTCGCCCGCGCCATGCCCTGGGCGATGAAGCCGGCGCCCTGCTCGTGACGGGCCAGCACATGCCGGATCGACTTCGATTGCGACAGGGCGTCATAAAACGGCAGGATGGCGCCGCCGGGAATGCCGGCAATCCGGCGTATGCCCTGCCTCTCCAGCAGGCGCACGGCGATTTGCGCGCCGCTCAGGGTTTCCGTCGCGTCTTCGTTCATCGGAAACCGACTCCGGTGGGCAACTTCCCCTTTCAGGGGAATGATCGCGTCCGGAAAGGGCGCAAGCCCTGCCGTGCTTTGGTCCGGCCTGCCGGACATGGATTGAAACATGGATATCTCCTTTCGAGGCTGCAAATGCCGGCCATTTCCCGATCGGAGGCGCCAAAACGAAAACCCCCGCGCGGTACGCACCGGCGGGGGTTTGAAAATCGGCGGGTTGTTGACCCTCTGCTTAGCTTTTCCTGACCCTCGGCGGCGCGAACGCTACGACTACGCCGACAACGCGTACGACCGCTACGACGCGAAAGGAAGCCGCCATCGCCGCAACGGCGAAGCACAGGGAAGCGATGGCAAGCAGATCAAGCGCGGACATTTGCAGGTCGTAGAGGCAGGGGAAACGCAAGTCCGTGAATTAGAAACGAGGCCGTGGAAAAAAACAAGCTTTTTCTTTTGGCTTTTCGACCGTGGAGAACGGGGTTCACGAACATCCTTTATGAATCACGTGATACACCATTCCTTTGCGCACCACGAACGCGGGGGCCAGCGCATAGAGACTGATCTACTGCTGGACGCCATTATTGACGGTCGG
Organism: Accumulibacter sp.; assembly: GCA_031274075.1. GTDB lineage: Bacteria > Pseudomonadota > Gammaproteobacteria > Burkholderiales > Rhodocyclaceae > Propionivibrio. The sequence continues at coordinate 2,823 of JAISQQ010000218.1, read as the reverse complement.
CCGACGATAGAGAGTGCGATTCTGGTCGCCACGGCCAGCTTCATGTGAGTTGAATTCGATGATGGCTTGCCGGCAGTCCGGTAACGAGGTTTTTCTTCCGACAATCTATGGACAACTGTTAAATCGGTCACGAAAACAATCCTCGACACCGGCTATCGTGACGCCACTGTCAATCAACGGGGCGTTATCATGGAATCGGATAGTCTGGAACTGGATGATCGTATCGCTTGTTTCTTGTCGCCGGCCCAAAGAACGGCGCGTTGTTTTGCGACCTTGTCCTGTTTCCTTGTACTGGCGATGACCGCGTTCTACGTTTCCCGCCTGGATGATCGCGCCAGCCAGGAAAAATTCGCCGTATCCGCCGCGCAAGCCAAAATCGAAAAACAGCGGGTTCAGGAAAACCAGGAAAGAGACAAGGGCAAATTGATTGCCGTCCTGAGCATACGCCGCTAAACACCTGTCGTCATTGCCGCCAGGTCTCGCGGGGCGTATTTTTGCCCGGACAAGCCACCTGAAGCTGGTGCTGGCGTCGCTTCTCCATGCGGGCAAGAGCCTGCCCTGTGGTTCTTTTGCGGATTTACAACACTTCAGCCGATTTTGTTGCTTTTTTTCAACATCCGACCCTGAAACTGCGTGATAATGGAAGCGTGTGAGAAAGGATACATTGCAATGAAAGCGAGCGCCGCATCCCAGTCGCGTGGCTATGTAAGCTGGGGAGAAAAACTGGCTCAAACCCGGGTGGCGTTGTTTTCCGCGCGCACGCCGCTGGGCCGTTCGACAAAAATCGTTCTCTTCGGCCTGGGGGCCGTGTTGCCGCTCGGTTCGTTCATCTGGGCGCTTCTTTTGTCGCATGGTTTGCGGGCCAGGCGCGCTTCCCAAGTGAAATCCGTCAACTAGCGCGAGCGCCGGTTCAGGCTGGAATGGCCCGGACGCGGCGCGTCAAACGCGCCACGACTTCGGGTAGCGCCCTGGAGGATCCTGGACGTGCTTCTCGCCGAACTGTCCACGGTTCATCTTCATGTCACCAAGGACTGATAAACGGAATAGAATGGCCGCTTCGCCGCGGCCCGAGAGTATGCTTGCGGTGATCGTCGCCGCCCCATCCCCGAATAAAATTTTTCTTCCGAATATCATGAATAAACGCGGATTCACCACCACCACCTTGCACAGCGACCGCGCCAAGCCGATCGAGCACGGCGCGACCCACAAACCGGTACACAGCTCGGCGGCTTTCGGTTTTGCCGATGCGCGCGATCTGGTCAAGGTCTTTCAGGGCGAACAGCCCGGCTTCGTCTATGGACGCCAGGGAACGCCGACCTCAGCGGCGCTGGAGGAAAAAATCACGCGCATGGAGCAAGGCTTCCTGACGGTGGCCTTCGGCAGCGGCATGGCGGCGATCTCGACGATGCTGTTCGCCCTGTTGCGCGCCGGAGACCATTTCGTTTCCAGCAGTTTCCTGTTCGGCAACACCACCAGCCTGTTCGAGTCCTTTGCCCGCCTGGGTATCGAAGTCAGTTTCGTCGATGCAACCGAGGCGGCCAACGTCGAGGCGGCGCTGCGGCCGGAGACGCGCCTGGTCTTCGTCGAAACCATCGCCAATCCCTGCACCCAGGTGACCGACCTGGCCGGCATCGGCGAATTGTGCCGCTCGCGCGGCCTCGTTTATGTAGTCGACAACACCATCACCTCGCCCTACCTGTTCCGTCCCAGGGACGTTGGCGCCAGCCTGGTGGTCAATTCCCTGACCAAGTACATCGGCGGGCACGGCAACGCCCTGGGCGGCGCGTTGACCGACACCGGCCTGTTCGACTGGTCGCGCTTCCCGAACATCAGTGACCTGTACCGAAAAGGCGACGTTCGCGCGTGGGGCGTCCTGCAAATACGGAAGAAAGGATTGCGCGACGTCGGCGCGACGCTGTCGCCCGAAACGGCGCATCATCTGGCCGTGGGGGCCGAGACGCTGGCGCTGCGCATGGCGCGCACCTGCGGCAACGCCCAGGCGCTGGCCGAGTTCCTGGCGGCGCATCCGAAGGTGGCGAAAGTCTATTATCCCGGGCTGCCCGGTCATCCCCAGTACGCGCGCGCCAAGTCGCTGTTTACCGGAAACAGCGGGATTCTTTCTTTCGAGCTGGTCGACGGCGTCGATTGTTTCGATGTGCTCGAGAAGCTGGAAATCGTCATTTTGTCGACCAACCTGGGCGACAACCGCACGCTGGCCATTCCCGTCGCGCCGACGATTTACTTCGAACTCGGCCCCGAACGGCGCTCCGGACTGGGCATCGCCGAGTCGCTGATCCGCATCTCCGTGGGCATCGAAGACCCCGAGGATTTGCTCGCGGACTTCGGGCGGGCCTTGGGCGATTGATGCGCGGGATTAGAGCATGAAATCGGAGTTTATCGGTCCGATTCCTGGGGCGCGGGTCTCCGGCCCGCTTGGGTATTTGCGTACATCGTTGGGCGGGAAAGCGCAGCGCCTCCCGCCGGTCGTTCTCTCCGGCGGCGTAGCCGCCGCTTATCGTATTCGGCGGCCTTTGAATCGTGCGGCGCGTTGCGCCGTAAATGGATCGGCGGGAGGCGCTGCGCTTTCCCGCCCTACGGAACCGTCGCTGTTTTTACGCACACAGGTCGACTTTACGTTCAAGAGAAGATCGCAAACAGCTTCCAACAAATCAAGCCCTCGTCTTTGCCGGGGGTATTTGACATTTGGGCTCTACCGACTATTGTGTGGAAGCAGGTCAAGTCCCCCGCAGTAAAAAAGTATTGCGATTCTGTAGTTTTCAAAATTTCTAAAGCCACGGGCGCTTGCTTTTATGTGTTGAATCA
>JAISQQ010000214.1 GCA_031274075.1 Accumulibacter sp. | reverse complement strand
AGGCGGTAGCCGGTGATCAGGATGCAGATGGTGCGCCGGATGTCGCGGTAGCTTTTGCCGCTGGCGGTCTGGTCGTCGAGCATGCGGGCGAGGTAGAAGAGGATGCGCTGCGGCATTTCCGGGAGCGAGGCCAGTTGGATTTCCACGTCGATCTGGTGGCCGCCGACGGTTTCCACGCGCACGTCGAGGATGCCAGTCTTGTCGTCGGGCGTGTGGCCGAGGATGTGCGGATCGCGCAGGACGAGGCGGGCGAAGTCCGTGGCCGGCAGGTCGAGGACGGCTTGCAGGAAGTCCGCCAGAAAGCGTGTGTCATTGGCGTCGCCCATCAAGCGCTTGAAGACGACGTCGACGCCGGGCGGGAGAATTTCACGAGTCATGGCAGTTCCTGTAGTTGGCGCTATGTTGCACCAAAAATGGCGGGGAAGACAAATCGGGGGCAGGGATCAGGGATCAGGGATCAGGGATCAGAAGACAGTCGGGCTACCAAGCGCTGGGCAATACGACACGCCGGGAGCGCGGGTTGGCTGGGAGCGCGGGGCACCAGCCCCGCAACAGCGGCGGCGTCGCTCCCCCGGTCAATGCGGGGCTGGTGCCCCGCGCTCCCAGGTTTACGCACCGAGCCAGCGAACAGGAGGCGATGAGTTACCAGGGCGTCGGTCTCCGGCCCACTTGGGCGTGGGCGCAAAATCGTCGCAAAACCGTAGGGCGGGAAAGCGCCGCGCCTCCCGCCGGTCCTTTCCCGGCGCACCGCGCCGCCCGATGTGAATGCCGTTGAAAACGATGAGCGGCGGCTGCGCCGCCGGAAAAAACCACCGGCGGGTGGCGCTTTGCTTGCCCGCCCTACGGGTCAGGGGTCCGTAATTCTTGCGGGCGCGAAGCGCACGGTAACTGATCTGATCCCTGATCCCTGACCCCCGACACCTGGGCGCGGGTGGGCACGAGAGGCGGCAGCAGCTTGGCTGGCTTGCCGGACGCCTGTTTCTTGAGTTTCTCCTTTTCCTCTTCGGGAAGGCTGGAGTATTCCTCCCATTTCTGCTTGAGTTGCTGCCGCTGGGCGGCGGACAGGCGCTGCGCGGATTGGTGGTTCTCGCGGGCGGCGCGCCGTTCTCCGGGCGAGAGTTTGCGCCATTGCCGCATTTGCCCTTGCAAGCGGCGCTGCTCTTCGGGACTGAGCGAAGCAAAGCGCGCGGCGATCGCCAGCCATTTTTTCTGGCGGAATGGCTCCAGCGAATCCCATTCGTCGCTGAGCGGCGCGAGGATGATTTTCTGCGCGACGGCGAGCTGGTTCCAGGAGGGCTGGGGAGGTGTGGCGACGATCACGGGGCCGGCCGCCGTCTGCGTCCAGCCGGGCGCGGCGAGGGAAATACCCAAAAGCGAACCCAAAAGCGAACCCAAAAGCGAGCCCAAAAGCAGGGCCAAGAGCAGGCCCAGCAGCGCGGCTAGCGCTGCGCCGGCGATTCGCTGTCGAGCCATGCGGCAAAACCCTGGTCGGTGAATGCGTCGAGCGGCAGTTCGTCGGCGAGGATCGCCGCGTCGACGCGGCCCAATTCCTCGGCGCGCTGGTCGGCGATCCAGAAGGGCGAATAGAGGACGCACAGCAGGAAGGCGGCGGCGGCCAGTGTCTGGCCGAAGCGGCGAGCGTCGCGGAACGCGGAAAGAGGGCCGGCCGCCCGCGTCGGACGGGCGGCGGCGCGTTCGTGACGGGCGAGCGCCGCCTGCCGGGCGGCGGACAAGCGCGCGAGCGTCCCGGGAGGAAGCTCGCGCAAGCCCCGGTTCAACTGCTGCCTGAGCCTGCGGACGAATTGCGCTTCGTTCATAAGCCGATCCCCTTGGCCTTCAATGCTTCCGCCAGCGCGTGCGTCGCCCGCGAGCAGTGGGTCTTGACGCTGCCTGGCGAACACCCCATCGCCGCCGCCGTTTCGGCGACGTCCATGTCTTCCCAATAACGCATGAGGAAGGCTTCGCGTTGACGCGGCGGCAGCCGCGCCAGCTCTTTTTCGATGACGCCCAGCAGTTGCGATTGCAGGAGATGTCCCTCGGGAGAATCCCGCGCGGCGGCGTCGGAATCGGCCTCGAGCGTCTCCAGGGGATCGTATTCCTCGTCTTCCCCGGAAGAAAAGGCCGAGAGCAGCGTGGTCCACAGCGAGCGGATCCGGCCGCGCCGGCAATGGTCTCGAATCGTGTTCTGGAGGATCCGCTGGAACAGCGGCGGCAGTTCGTCCGCCGGGCGGCCGGCGTATTTTTCGGCCAGCTTCAGCATCGAATCCTGCACGATGTCGAGCGCCGCCTCCTCGTCGCGCACGGCGAACAGCGCCTGCTTGAACGCGCGCCGCTCGGAGGCGGCGAGAAAATCCGACAATTCGCGTGCGCTGGCCAAGGTGGAATTCCTTGAAGACGGGGATGAAACCGGCTCGGAAACGAGAACGCCAAACGACGGCAATCTTGACCAAACTTGGTGCAGGCTTTAAGGTTGTGCGCTTTTCCAGCGATTTTTTTGTAGAGCGAGAACCATGACCATGATCACCGGTGCGGAAATTGTAATCAGGTGCCTGCAGGAAGAAAAGGTTGAATACGTCTTTGGCTATCCGGGCGGATCGGTGCTGTACCTTTACGACGAGCTGTTCAAGCAGGACAAGGTCAAGCATATCCTGGTCCGCCACGAGCAGGCGGCGGTGCACGCGGCGGACGCGTATTCGCGCTCGACGCGGCGCATCGGCGTGGCCATGGTGACCTCCGGGCCGGGGGCGACCAACGCCGTGACCGGCATCGCCACGGCTTATATGGATTCGATTCCCCTGGTGGTCATCTCCGGGCAGGTGCCGACCACCTACATCGGCCAGGACGCCTTCCAGGAATGCGACACCGTGGGCATCACCCGCCCCTGCGTGAAGCACAACTTCCTGGTCAAGGACGTAAGCGATCTCGCCATGACCCTCAGGAAGGCGTTCTACATCGCCGGCACGGGGCGTCCGGGGCCAGTCGTGGTCGACGTGCCCAAGGACGTGACGGCCGCCAAATGCAAGTTCGACTACCCGGCCGAGATCCGGCTGCGCTCGTACAATCCGGTCATCAAGGGCCATTCCGGGCAAATCAAGAAAGCGGTGCAATTGCTCGCCGGCGCAAGGCGGCCGGTGATCTTCAGTGGCGGCGGGGTGATCCTGTCGAACGCCGCGGACCGCCTGACGCGCCTGGCGCAGTGGCTCGATTTCCCGGTCACCAGCACCTTGATGGGGTTGGGCGGCTACCCCGGCACCGACCGGCGCTTTCTCGGCATGCCCGGCATGCACGGCACCGTCGAGGCCAACATGGCGATGCAGCATTGCGACGTGCTGCTGGCCATCGGGGCGCGTTTCGACGACCGCGTGATCAGCAATCCGGAGGATTTTGCCGCCGTCGCCCGCAAGATCATCCACGTCGACATCGACCCCTCGTCGATCTCCAAGCGCGTGCGCGTCGACGTGCCGATCGTCGGCAACGTTCCCGACGTGCTGGAAGAGATGATCCGCCTGCTGGAAGCCGGGCACGAGCGCAAGGACATCTCCGCGTGGTGGGCGGAAATCGAAGGCTGGCGCGCCAGGCAGTGCCTGAAATACACCATGAGGGACGACGCCATCATGCCCCAGTACGTGATCGAGAAACTGTGGGAGATCACGCGCGGCGAGGCCATCGTCACTTCCGACGTCGGCCAGCACCAGATGTGGGCGGCGCAGTATTACAAGTTCGACCAGCCGCGCCGCTGGCTGAACTCGGGCGGGCTGGGCACGATGGGCGTGGGCCTGCCCTACGCCATCGGCGCGGCGTTCGCCCATCCGGACAAGCAGGTGGTCTGCGTCACCGGCGACGGCTCGATCCAGATGTGCATCCAGGAACTGTCGACGGCCAAGCAGTTCGGGCTGCCGATCAAGATCGTCAACCTGAACAACCGTTATCTCGGCATGGTCCGCCAATGGCAGGAAATGTTCTACAGCCGCCGCTATTCGCAGACCTACATGGATTCGATCCCCGACTTCGTGAAGCTGGCCGAGGCCTACGGCCACGTCGGCATTCGCGTCGACCGGCCCGGCGAGGTCGAGGCGGCGCTGAAGAAGGCTTTCGTCGAGCACAAGGACGAGCTGGTCTTCCTCGACATCCATACCGCGCGCGAGGCCAACGTCTTTCCGATGGTGGCGGCGGGCAAGGGATTGTCCGAAATGATGCTGGCCAACGAGAATCTGTGAAGGAGACACCATGCGACACATCATTTCCATCCTGCTGGAAAACGAAGCCGGCGCGCTCTCGCGGGTGGCCGGGCTTTTCTCGGCGCGCGGGTATAATATCGAGACGCTGACGGTGGCCCCCACCGAGGACAGCTCACTGTCCCGCCTGACCATCGTGACCTCCGGCAGCGACGAAGTCATCGAGCAGATCACCAAGCAACTGAACAAGCTGATCGACGTCGTCAAGGTCGTCGATCTCTCCGAGGCGGCGCATATCGAGCGCGAGCTGATGCTGATCAAGGTGCGCGCCTCCGGCAAGGACCGCGAAGAAATGAAACGCATGGCCGACATCTATCGAGGGCGCATCATCGACGTCACCGACGCGACCTACGTGATCGAGCTGACGGGCAGCGGATCGAAGCTCGATTCATTCATCCAGGCGATCGACGCGGAGCTGATCCTCGAAACCGTGCGCACCGGCGTCAGCGGCATCGGCCGCGGCGACCGGGTTCTGAAAATCTGATTTTTTTCACGCGAAAGGAATGACATGAAGGTTTATTACGACAAGGACGCCGACCTTTCCCTGATCAAGGGCAAGAAGGTGGCGATCATCGGCTACGGCTCCCAGGGCCACGCCCACGCGCAGAACCTCGCCGATTCGGGCGTCAAGGTGACGGTCGGCGTGCGTCCGGGCGGCCCGTCGTGGAGCAAGGCCGAGAAGGCCGGACTCAAGGTCGAGGAGATGGGCAAGGCGGTCAAGGGCGCCGACCTGGCGATGATGCTGCTGCCGGACGAAAATATTCCGGCGGTCTACTACCGGGACGTCGAGCCGAACATCAAGAAGGGCGCGACGCTGGCCTTCGCGCACGGCTTCAACATCCACTACAACCAGGTGATCCCGCGCGCCGACCTCGACGTCATCATGATCGCGCCGAAGGGGCCGGGGCACACGGTGCGTTCCGAATACCTGAAGGGCGGCGGGGTTCCGTCGCTGATCGCGGTCTACCAGGACAATTCGAAGAAGGCGCGCGACATCGCCCTTTCCTACGCCGCGGCCAACGGCGGCGCCAAGGGCGGGGTGATCGAAACCACCTTCCGCGAAGAGACCGAAACCGACCTTTTCGGCGAACAATGCGTGCTCTGCGGCGGCCTCGTCGAACTCATCAAGAGCGGTTTCGAGACCCTGGTCGAAGCCGGCTACGCGCCGGAAATGGCGTACTTCGAATGCCTGCACGAAGTGAAGCTGATCGTGGACCTGATCTACGAAGGCGGCATCGCCAACATGAACTATTCCGTTTCCAACAACGCCGAATTCGGCGAATACGTGACCGGGCCGGAAATCATCAACGCCTCCTCGCGCGAAGCGATGAAGAACGCCCTGAGGCGCATCCAGAACGGCGAGTACGCCAAGATGTTCATCCAGGAAGGGAGCATCAACTACCCGTCGATGACCGCCCGCCGCCGCTTGAACGCCGAGCACCAGGTGGAGAAAATCGGCAGCCAGCTGCGCGACATGATGCCGTGGATCAAGAAGAACAAGCTGGTCGACCAGTCGCGCAACTGAGAAGCCGATGGATCGTCCAGGGAAGGGCGCGATCTCCGAGCGCGCCGGGGGGCGGCACCCAGGGTAGGGCGCGCTCTCCGAGCGCGCCGGAGGGCGGCACCCAAGGTAGGGCGCGATCTCCGAGCGCGCCGGGTGGCGGCATCCAAGGCAGGGCGCGATCTCCGGGCGCGCCGGGGGGTGGCATCCAGGTAGGGCGCGATCTCCGGGCGCGCCGGGGGGCGGCGGTTTCGGAGAAACCGCCCTACCTTCCCAGTGCTTGAATTGAGGTTTTTGGAATCAAGGCATTTCTCGTACCAATTTTTTTTGAAACAGCTTCCGATCGGGAAAAACTGATCGGGAAAAACTGATCGGGAAAGAATGGACTCTCCGCATCCGTATCTCGCCAGGGAAGGCTGGCCGTTCATCGCCGGCTCGCTGTTCCTGGCCCTGGCGGTTTCCGCCGCCGGTTTCTGGCCCGCCCTGCCTTTCTGGCTGCTTTTCGTCTTCTGCCTGCAATTTTTCCGCGACCCCGCCCGCGTCGCCGCGGGCGGGCCGAACAGCGTGCTCTCCCCGGCCGACGGGCGGATCGTCGTCGTCGAGGAGGCGGACGATCCCTATCTCAAGCGGCGGGCGCTGAAAGTCAGCGTGTT
>JAISQQ010000184.1 GCA_031274075.1 Accumulibacter sp. | reverse complement strand
GCGAAGCCCGAGGTGAAGCCCGTATCCTGAGCAGGCAACTGGAGCGCCGCTTCGGTCCCTTGCCGCCCGCGGTGACCGAACGGCTCGCGGGCGCGACCCCGGCCGAACTGGAGGGCTGGTGTGAAGCGGTGCTCATGGCCCCTTCGCTGGAGGCCATATTCGAAACGCCCCGGCACTGAACACGCCATCCGCCTCACCCTCCTTGCTGCTTGATCGCCCCTGCGCCGAAGTGTATCAGCGCCGGTTTTGCCGCCGAAAGGATGGACTGGTTCAGGTATCAGCTTGCAGGTGACAGATGTCAGGAGTTACCGGCGCTTCGCACCGCAGAATCCTGTCACCTGTTGCCCGTTTAGGCGCGTAGGCTGGACAAGGCCGAAGGTCGCCGTCCGGCGGTTTTGCAGGGCGGATGCAATCTGCAGGTCGTAAACCTTCGGCGCGGAGCGCCGCATGCTTGATCGCCCCTGCGCCGAAGCGTATCAGCGCCGGCTTCGCCGCCGAAAGGATGGACTACGGCAGGTAAAACACCTCGTTCATTTTCGGTTGCGCGCCGGTTGCCGGGTCCATGTTCATGGTCATGACGTCTTTCATGTAATCGTTCCACATGGCGACCACAATGCTTTTCGCCTGCACCTCGGCGGCATGGTCCGCGCCTTTTTCGCATTCATAGTAGCCGAACAGCTCGTTGCCCGTGTTCCAGATGGAATAGTTGACTATTCCGGCCTCTTTCAGTGCGTCCCGCATCTTCGGCCAAACGGCCGCGTGCCGGCGTACGTATTCGTCCAGCATGCCTTCATTGACATACGCTTTCCATGCGTAGCGTTCCATATCACATACCTTTCTCTGTTCGGCGGGCACGAGGCGGCGGCCCTCGGCCCGCGTTTACGGAACCGCGTCCCGTGCCGGTCCCTACGGCCCGGCGCCCACGGAGCCGTACCGTTCCTCCTCGATCTGCTCCAGCGTCTTGCCGCTCGTATCCGGATTGAAAATCGTCCCGATCAGCATGCTGATCGTGGCAAAGGCGACCAGGAAGATGGCGGCCACCTTGAAACCGTAGGCTTCGCTGATGACCGGCAGGCACAGGCTCCAGAGACCGAGGAATATCCTCGCCGAGAAAAAGAGCACACCCTGCGCGGAAGCCCGGTAACGGGCGGGGAACAGTTCGCTCCCCCACATCTGGTAGAACGCTTGCTGTCCGGAGCCGTTGTTGATGCCCACGAGGACGGCAAAGGCAATCAGCAGAGGCATGGTCAGCGATTGCTCGGGCAGCAGGAAGATGGACCAGGCGGCGATGAACAGGCAGGCGACCGTGCCGTAGATGGCGCGGCGGCTGCAAGTGTCGGCCAGGCGCATGAAAATGAACACGGTCGAAACGGCCGAGGTCAGGAACAGGCCGACGGTCAGGGCGTTGGCGGTGACGTTGTCGACGCCCCCGACCTTTTCGTAGATATAGGGCAGGAAGAAACCCATGGTACCCGCGCACAGGTTCCATATGGTATATACGCCGAGCAGGAAGAGCACGCCCTTGAGGTTGGCGCCGATGAAAAGATCACGCATGCGAGGCTTGCGCCAGAGTCCCCTGGCGATGAGTTCCTGTTCCTTTTCCTTGTTGGCGATCCAGCTGGCGGATTCCGGCATCTTGAGACGCAGGATCCAGGTCACCAGGGCCACGACGATGAGATGCGCGAACACGATACGGTTGCCGAGCAGCCCCAGCCCGCCCAGAAAGACGGACATGATCAGCACCACGGCAGGCCCCAGCGCCCAGGCTACCTGGGCGGACCCGCAGTGCCGCGCCCGGTTTTTGGCCGGGGCGTTTTCGGCGATCAGCGTCCAGGAAGCGACCACGTCCGCTCCCACGGAAAGCCCGACGATGCAGTAGCCGGCGAACAGCATGGGGAAGTTCACCGCGAATACGACGCACAGCATGCCCAGCATGTAAAGGACGAGATCGTAGGTATACACGAGCTTGCGGCCGTAGCGGTCGCAGATGTAGCCGCCGACCAGCGCGCCAAGGGCGGCGGAGATGGCGTTGGAGCTGAAAGCCGCCAGCAGGCCGATGTGCACGCTGCCCAAGTTGAGGTAGGCTTCCCACAGGCTGAGGCCGGCCGCGCCGGCGACGATGGAGCCGGCGTCGATGTAGCTGGTCATCGAGGCGACGATGGTCTTGGTCCAGGTGGAGGGTTGCTTCATGTTCATGGATGACATCTCCTGTTGATGTGTTTTCTTTAGCGAATGAATTTTTCAGGCAGCGTCACGTTGAAATCGCTGGCCAGACGCTGTAGCTGCCGCGTCGTGATGCCTTGACGCGGCCGCGCGCCGCCCATGGCGCGGACTTTCACGCTGATTTCCGCGGATTTTTCGACGGTGTCCATGAGGCCGAAGGTTTCGTCGAAATCCGCGCCGGAGCAGAACACCCCGTGATGCGCCCAGACGACGACGTTGTATTGCTCCATCAGCTTGCCGGTGGCTTCGGCGATTTCGCTTCCGCCGGGCACCATCCAGGGCGTCACGCCCACGCCTTCGGGGAAGACCACCGGACATTCCGTGGCCATGCCCCATAGTTCGCGGGTGAAGGCTTCGTCGGTCAGGGGCAGCACGAAGGACAGCGCGATCAGGTTGGCCGGATGCGCGTGGTAGATGACGCGATGCCGTCCGTCGGTGCGTTTCCTGGCGACGGCGTGGCTCATCAGGTGCGTGGGAAATTCGCTGGTGGGCCGGCCGCCCTTTTCCAGTCCCCAGACCACGCTGGATTTCTCGCCCGCGTCGTCGATCAGGACGATGGCCAGGTTGTCCTCGGGACATTCGATCACGTTGCGCAGGTACTTGCCGCTGCCCGTGACCAGGAAATACTCGCCGGCAAGCTCCGGCAGGCTCAGGCCGATAGCGGCCCATTCAGCGGGTTCGCGCAGGCAAACCCTGATCGGCTCGATCTCCTCGGGCTTGATCCGGTAGCTGAGATTGCCGCCGTTGCGCTCGTGCCAGCCCTTCCTGAAGGCGTCGTCCGTCAGGCGGATGAACCCTTTGGCAAAGGGCGCGGCGGTGACGCCCGCGGTCGTTCCCTGCAAGGCTACGGTGGTGAGTGCGTTCATGGCCTTATTTCCTTTTGCTCTGCACGGTTCGTTCGTATTCCTTCACGCTCTTGAACCATTCGCACCGCGCGGGCACCTCATGCATTTCGCAGAAGCGCTCCCAGACATCGCCGAAGGGGTAGAGCTTGAACTCTTCCTGCACGGCCATCAGCTCGCTGAAATCCCCCTTCGCTTGCATCGCCGCCAGTTTTGCGTGCGGCAAGAGCAAGGCGTGCAGCAAAGCCTTTTGCATGTTGCGCATGCCCACTACCCAGGCGGAAACGCGGTTGATCGACGCGTCGAAGAAGTCCAGGCCGATGAGCACCCGGTCCAGCGCGTCGCAACGCACGATTTCCTTGGCTATTTCCCGCAGCTCGTCGTCGAAGAGCAACACATGGTCGCTGTCCCAGCGGACGGGCCGGGTGACGTGCAGGGCGAGCTTGTCGAAGAAGGGCAGCAGGGCGGAAATCTTGTCGGAGACAACTTCCGTGGGATGGTAATGCCCGGCGTCGAGCAGACAGAGCACCCCCTTCTGCGCGGCATAGTTCAAATAGAACTCGTGCGAACCGACGGTGAAGGATTCCAGTCCGATGCCGAAAACCTTGGATTCGACGCTGTCCACGATATGTTCCGGGTCGAGCTTTTCGGCAAAAATGGCGTCCAGGGAGTTTTTCAGCCGTTGCCTGGGGGAGAACCTGTCCGCCGGAACATTCTTGTAGCCGTCTGGAATCCAGACGTTGTTCAGGCTGAGTTGGCCGAGTTCCCTGCCGAAATGGGCCGCGACGCGGCGGCATGCCTTGCCGTGTTCCACCCAGAAAGAACGTATGGCGTCGTCCGGATGCGAGAGCGTGAGGGAGTCCGCCGCCTTGGGGTGGGAGAAGAAAGTCGGATTGAAGTCGAGCCCCAGGCCGCGTTCCCTGGCGTACTGCACCCAGCTTTCGAAATGCCTGGGTTCCAGCGCGTCGCGCTCGGCCCGGCCGTCCGTCGCGTAACAGGCGTGCAGGTTGACCTTGTGCCTACCGGGGACGAGGCTGAACACCTTGTCCATGTCCGCGAAAAGCTCCTCGGCGGTGCGCGCCTTGCCGGGATAATTGCCCGTGGCCATGATGCCGCCGGACAAATCGCCGGCATTTTCAAACCCGGACACATCATCGCCTTGCCAGCAGTGCATGGATATCTTGATTTTCCCCAGAGTCTGTAGCGCCGCATCGACATCGACGCCGTACTCTTGATATAGGGTCTTGGCTGTATCAAACCGGGACATGGCAATTCTCCTTACATTGATTGATAGGGTTTATGGTTTGGCCGGAGAAGTCCGGCCGCTGCGATTCGTTGCTACCTCGTCGCTACCTCGTTGCTACCTCGTCGTTACCTTCTCCACGGCAAAGGAGCGCCGCACCGTCTCCCGCGCCGTGGGCAGGTCCGCAAGGCTTCCGGCCCGCAGCATCTGCACCAGCAGGTTGCCGATGGCCGTGGCTTCCACAGGCCCCGAATACACGTCCTTGCCCGTGCATTGGGCGGTAAGCCTGTTCAGCAGGCCGTCCTGGCAGCCGCCGCCGATGATGTGAATGCGGCGGTATTCCTTGCCGGTCAGCGCTTCGATCTCGTGCGCCGTGTCCGCGTAGCAGCGGGCAAGGCTCTGGTAGGCGCAGGCCAGAATCTCGCATTCCGTTTCCGGGATTTCCTGGCCCGTATCGCGGCAATGATCCTGGATGGCTTCGATCATGCTTTTGGGCGCGAGAAAATCCGCGGCATTGACATCGATGATGGACGGGAAATACAGGCCTATTTCGGCCAAGGCGCCGATTTCGCCGAAGGAATACCGGTGCCTGAATTCCATACGGATGTTCTGCAGCATCCATAGCCCCATGATGTTCTTGAGATAGCGGTAGCGATAGTGGTAGCCGCCCTCGTTGGTGAAGTTATGCCTGCGGCTCTCTTCGGTGCAGTCCGGGATGAGGCGTTCGATGCCCATCAGCGACCAGGTGCCGGAACTGATATACACGGCGTCGTCGTCCGTCGCGGGCATGGCCAGCACGGCGGAGCCGGTGTCATGGGTGGCCGGCAGGACGACTTCCGTGTCGAAACCGACAGCCTCCCGGATTTCCGGCTTCAGACGGCCGACACTCGCCTTGGGCTGCGCCAGTTCGCCAAAAATCCGCACGGGCAGCCCCAGTTTTTCAAGCAATTCGAGGTCCCAGGTCCGGGTTTGCGCACTGACGAGCTGGGTCGTGGTGGCGTTGGTGTACTCGTTGAGCTTCTTTCCCGTCAGCCGAAAATTGAGATATTCCGGAATCATCAAAAAGGAACGGGCCTTCTCCAATGATTCCGGATACGCGAGCTTGAGCGCGTAAAGCTGGTAGATGGTGTTGAAAGACAGCTTCTGGATGCCGTTGCGCGCATAGAGGTCCGGTTCGGCGATCCGTTCATAGACCTTTTCATCCACGCCCTGCGTGCGGGAATCGCGATACGCCACGGCATCGCCGAGAACGGCGTCGTTCTCGTCCAGCAGGACAAAATCGACGGCCCAGGTGTCGATGCCCAGGCTGTCGATGCCCAGGCCCAACTCGCGACAGCGCCGCAATCCCGCGACGACTTCCGAGAACAGCTTCTCCATATCCCAGCACAGGCGGCCGTTCTTCTCGATCATGCCGTTGCCGAAACGATGAATCTCCTGCATGCGGATCTTGCCGTTCTCGATCCAGCCCACGATGTGGCGGCCGCTCGAAGCGCCTATGTCTACCGCCAGATGATATGTTGGCATGGCTACCCTCCCGATTTCCGGCAACTCGTCCAGCCCCTTGACCCCGGCAGGCAAAGCGGGTTGCCGTTCATTGGGTAACAAAATACCACAATAACAAAAGACAAAGCAAGAGTTTTTTGCGTGTTTTTCTGTTTTTCTGTTTGTTTTGCGTATCGCGGTCGTCACGCCTGTTCACGCGCACCCTCGGGAAAACCGCCAATGCCCGCTATGCGAGCAATTTTTCAGTCGTCGCGACGATGGACGAACCAAAACGATCATGTTGTTTATTTTTTGCTTTGTTCGTATTCTGGC
Source organism: Accumulibacter sp. (assembly GCA_031274075.1). Classification (GTDB taxonomy): domain Bacteria; phylum Pseudomonadota; class Gammaproteobacteria; order Burkholderiales; family Rhodocyclaceae; genus Propionivibrio. Next base: position 1,961 of record JAISQQ010000184.1, on the reverse strand, counting down.
GGCGGCGATGCCGGACCGGGCAAGCCGGCCGACACCGCCCATTTCCTTCGGTAAGGAGCAGTACACATGCTTGGCATTGAACGGCAGCACAAGATCATCGATCGCCTGCGGCAGGACCGGAAGGTCTATGTGACGGAATTGAGCAAAGAGTTCGGCGTGACCCCGGAAACGGTGCGCCGCGACCTCGAACGCCTTGAAAATGAAGGCATCCTCCGCCGCAGCTACGGCGGCGCGGTCCCCGCCCAGCCAATCAACGAGGATCTGCCCTTCAACAGCCGGGCCGCCGCCAATTACGAGGAAAAACAGGCCATCGCGTTCAAGGCCGCCAGGCTGGTCAACAACGGCTACAGCCTCATGGCCGACTCCAGCACCACGGTGCTGGCGCTGATCGACAGCCTGCGGACCCGGACGGATCTGACCATCATCACCAACTCGGTGAAGCTGCTCAACGATTACGCGGGATCGGGCTTTACCCTCATCGGCACCGGCGGCAGCCTGCGCTCCCATTCTTTCGCCCTGGTCGGGGCCGCGGCGTGCCGCGCGCTGGAATCATTCAATGTGGACCTGGCCCTGTTGAGTTGCAAGGGACTGGATAGGGAAAAGGGCGTCATGGAATCCAACGAGCCCGAGGCCTTGGTGAAACAGCTCATGGCCAAGCGGGCAAAAACGCGGATACTCTTGGCGGACCATACGAAATTCGACCAGATCGTGTTCATGCACACCCTGGACTATACGGACCTCGACTATGTCGTCACCGACTGTGAACCCAAACGGGCGTGGATAAGTTTTCTCAAGGAAAAGGGAGTTCAACTGATCTACTGAGACGAGCCAGGCCGAAACGCGCCGCGCGGCAGTTGGCGCACCCCGTAGGGCGGGAAAGCGAAGCGCCTCCCGCCGGTCGTTCTCTCCGGCGGCACAGCCGCCGTCTCTATTATTCGACGGCCTGTGAATCGTGCGGCGCGTTGCGCCGTGAAAAGGATTGGCGGCCCGACTATTGTTTGACGGACATCGTACAGGAATGGTCCGAATGGAAGAAAGCCGTTGAGAGAGATTGCGGCTACGAGTCACAATCCAAGTGCCACAAGACCCCGTTGCCATGGAAGCGCCTGGACCCGTCCGATCCGCTTCGCTACGGGATCCCTCGACAGCAGAAAGGCTTCGGACGACGGCATGTCGGCGGCAAATCTTTCGAGCGTCCGGACATCCCTCTCATCGACGCGCGACGCGGATTTGATTTCCACCAGCGCGGTCGGCGCGCCGGGACGTTCCACGATCAGGTCGATCTCGGCGTCGTCCTTCGTGCGCAGATAGTAAAACCCGAAGTCGCTCTGTTTGTATTCATTCAGCCGCATGGCTTCGGCAATGACCAGATGTTCCAGGGCTTCACCGTAGGCATAGGTTCCCGGCGCCAGGCCGACGTTCAAGCTTCTGTCCAAAGCCCGTTTCACGCCGGTATCGAACAGATAAAACTTCGGCGCCTGCCGTTGCCGCTTGCGCAGGGATCGATGATAGGGTTCAAGCATGAAGCCGACCAGCGTATCTTCCAGGATCTGGAAATAGGACTGGACGGTTTTGGTGTCGACGCCGACATCTCTGGCAATATGGGTGAAATTGAGAATTTTCCCATTGCACTGCGCCGCGATTTCGATGAATTTCCGAAAAGGATCGAGTTTGCGGACGGTCTGCTCGCCCCATATTTCTTCTTTCAGGTAAGTCAGCGCGTACGCTCTGAGAAACGAATTCTTTTCTTCGCGCGAATCGAATTTCAGCAATCCCGGCAGCGTTCCGAATTGCAGCGCCGAGTCGAGGTCGAAACCATCCGCCAGTTCCCGATGCGTCAGCGGGAACAGACTATGCACGAATGCCCGGCCCGCGAGCAGATTGCTTCCCGCCCGCTTCAGCTTTCTGGCGCTGGAGCCGGTCATGGCGAATTTGATTCCAGAGGATTCGATCTGGCCATG
>JAISQQ010000471.1 GCA_031274075.1 Accumulibacter sp. | reverse complement strand
GCTTCAAGGCCGTTCATCGCCTGCGCGATCTGGCGGCGGTCTTCGCCGAGCGCCACCGCCTGCAAGCGCGCCACCGCGGTTTCGATCAGCGCGTACTGCGCGTCCGTCAGCAGCTCGCGGTCGCTCTTCATCGCCGACTGCACCGCTTCGATCAGGCGCTGCGCCTCGACCTGCGTTTCCTTCAGCGCGCGCCGCTGCGCGTCGTCCCTGGAGTGGAGCAGCGAATCCTTGAGCATGGTGGCGATCTCGTCGTCCGACAGGCCATACGACGGCTTCACCACGATGGACGCTTCCACGCCGGTGCTCTGTTCGCGCGCCGTCACCGCCAGCAGGCCGTCGGCATCGACCTGGAAAGTCACCCGTATCCGCGCCGCGCCGGCCACCATCGGCGGAATGCCCCGCAACTCGAAACGCGACAGCGAACGGCAATCGCTCACCAGCTCGCGCTCGCCCTGCACGACGTGCAGCGCCATCGCCGCCTGCCCATCCCGGAAGGTGGTGAACTCCTGGGCGCGCGCCACCGGAATCGTGGAATTGCGCGGGATCAGCTTTTCCACCAGTCCGCCCATCGTCTCGATGCCGAGGGAGAGCGGAATGACGTCGAGCAGCAGCCAGTCGTCCCCCGCGTCGCGGTTGCCGGCGAGCAGGTTGGCCTGCATCGCCGCGCCGAGCGCGACCACCTTGTCGGGGTCGAGGTTGTTCAAGGGCTCGCGCTGGAAAAACTCGCCGACGGCGCGCTGGATCTGCGGCATGCGCGTCGCGCCGCCGACCATGACCACGCCCTTGATCTCGGCGACCGTCAAGCCGGCGTCGCGCAACGCCTTCCGGATCGGCAAGACGGTCTTGGCGACCAGCGTGCGGGTGATTTCGGTAAACACTTCGGTAGTCAGCTTGAGGTCGACCAGTTCGCCGCTCTTCAGGCGCGCGTTGATCGGCGCCACGCCGTGGCCGGACAGGTATTCCTTGGCTTCGCGCGCGCAGGTCAGCAGCAGGCGCGCGTCCTCGGCGGACAGCGGATTGAGCCGGGCCGCTTCGAGAATCCAGCAGAAAATGCGCTGGTCGAAGTCGTCGCCGCCCAGGGCCGAATCGCCGCCGGCCGCCAGGACTTCAAAAACGCCGCGCGACAGCCTGAGGATGGAAATGTCGAAGGTTCCGCCGCCCAGGTCATAGACCGCGTAAACGCCTTCCGCGGCGTTGTCCAGGCCGTAGGCGATCGCCGCGGCGGTCGGTTCGTTGAGCAGGCGCAGGACGGAGACGCCGGCCAGGCGGGCCGCGTCCCTGGTCGCCTGGCGCTGCGCGTCGTCGAAGTACGCCGGCACGGTGATCACCGCGCCGAGCAGTTCGCCGCCCAGCGACTGTTCCGCGCGTAGGCGCAGCACGCGCAGGATTTCGGCGGAAACCTCGACCGGGCTTTTCACGCCGGCCACCGTCCGCAGCCGCACCATGCCCGGCGTCTCCTGGAATTCATAGGGAACGCTCTCGCGATGGGCGATGTCCTGGAGGCCGCGTCCCATGAAGCGCTTGACGGAGGCGATGGTGTTGCGCGGATCGCGCGTCTGCTCCGCCTGCGCCTCATGACCGACGGACGCCGTCCCGTCGGGGCGATAGCGCACCACAGAAGGCAGCAGCGGCCGGCCGAGTTCGTCGCCGAGCACCACCGCCAGGCCGCTGCGCACGGTGGCGACCAGCGAGTTGGTCGTTCCGAGATCGATGCCGATCGCCAGTTTGTGCTGGTGCGGCGCCGCCGATTCGCCGGGTTCGGCAATTTGCAGAAGAGCCATGTAATTTCAGTTTCCTAGCAGGGTGAACTACCAAAAGCACGGAAAACACAAACGAGAAACACTTCAGAGCGTCTTCGGGTCAAGCATCGACACGTTTCATCGCCTGAACCTTAGCATAAGCATGGAGGCGTCGTCCCGGCGGAAGCCGGGATCCAGCGCGTTCCTCAAAACTCCTGGATTCCGGCTTGCGCCGGAATGACGGGCGGAAATAGTCGCTGTCCGCACCAAAACGCAAAATACTCCAACTCGCGCAGGGCGGAAAAAGCCGAAGGCCGTCTTCCGCCGGTCCAAAAAAATGTGATTACGTTTCGAGAGCCGCCATCGCGTCGTCGATCTCGAACAGCAATTTCTCGAGAAACATCAGCCGCCGGACGCGCTCGGCCGCCGCCGCGTAATCGCGCCGGTCGTCGAGCAGTTCGGCCAGTTGATCGTAGCCCTTGTTCATCCGCTGCTTGACGCGATAGTGCAACTGTTCGAGTTCGGCGGCTTCGCGCGCGGCCCTCGCCTCGGCGACCGCCTCGCGCCACTCCATCTGCTCCATCAGGAATTCGGGCGGCATGACCGTGTTGTTATCCTGGTCGACGCCCCGGCCCGCCCGGTCGAGCAGGTAGCGCGCGCGCGACAGGGGGATCTTCAGGGTCTGGTAGGCTTCGTTGATCCGCGTGGCCCATTGCAGCGAGGCGCGGCGCTCGGAGGCTCCGGCCTGCGTGAAGCGGTCCGGATGCACGCGCGCCAGGAGTTCCCTGAAACGCTTGTCCAGCGCCGGCAAATCGACGCGAAAAAACGGAGCCAGCCCGAAAAGCGTGAAATGATCGGCCCCGAAATCGATTTCGTCCAGGGCCGAAGCCGCGTCACCGTCCTTTCCCGGCCGCATCACACGCTGAAACTTTCGCCGCAGCCGCAAGCGCCCTTGACGTTCGGGTTATTGAACTTGAATCCTTCGTTCAAACCCTCGCGCGCGTAGTCGAGTTCCGTACCGTCGAGATACGGCAGACTCTTGGTATCGACCAGCACCTTGACGCCATGCGATTCGAACTCCATGTCGTCCGGCGCCGCCACATCGACGAACTCCAGCTTGTAGGCCACGCCCGAACATCCACTGGTACGCACGCCCAGGCGCAGGCCGATGCCCTTGCCGCGCTTTTGCAGGTATCTCGCCACATGCCTTGCCGCGTTCTCGGTCAACGTTACCGCCATTTGCGCTCTCCTTTCCTTTCTCGATATCTCCCTTCGGCAACCCGGCGGCTTACCCGCCGCCCTGTTTTTTCCAGTAATCGGCGACCGCCGCCCGGATGGCGTCCTCCGCCAGGATCGAACAATGGATCTTGACCGGAGGCAGCGCCAGTTCCTCGGCAATCTGGCTATTCTTGATCTCCAGCGCCTGGTCGAGCGTCTTGCCCTTGACCCATTCGGTCACCAGCGACGACGAAGCGATCGCCGAACCGCAGCCGTAGGTCTTGAAGCGGGCGTCTTCGATCACTCCGTCCTTGCCCACCTTGATCTGCAGCTTCATCACGTCGCCGCACGCCGGCGCGCCGACCATGCCCGTCGCCACGCCCTCCTCATCCTTGCCGAACGAACCCGCGTTGCGCGGATTCTCGTAATGATCGAGCACTTTTTCACTGTATGCCATTTAGCTTGTTCCTTCCAATCCAGTCAATGCGCCGCCCACTGCACCGCGTTCAGGTCGACGCCTTCCTGCGCCATTTCCCATAATGGAGACAGATCGCGCAGCTTGCCGATCTTTTCGCGCAGCAGCTTCACCGCGAAATCGATCTCCTCCTCCGTGTTGAAACGCCCGATCGTGAAGCGAATCGAACTGTGCGCGAGTTCGTCGTCGCGCCCGAGGGCGCGCAGCACGTAGGAGGGTTCGAGCGAGGCCGAGGTACACGCCGACCCCGAAGAAACCGCCAGATCCTTGATCGCCATGAGCATCGATTCGCCCTCGACATAGGCGAAGCTGACGTTCAGGTTGTGCGGAACGCGCTGCTCCATGTCGCCATTGACATAGACCTGCTCGATGCTCGAAATCCCGTCGAGCAGACGGTCGCGCAGCTTGCGGATACGCTCGTTCTCGGCGCCCATTTCCTCGCGCGCCAGACGGAAAGCCTCGCCCATGCCGACGATCTGGTGTACCGGCAGTGTTCCGGAACGGAAGCCGCGCTCGTGTCCGCCGCCGTGCATCTGCGCCTCGATGCGCACCCGCGGCTTGCGCCGCGCGTACAGCGCGCCGATGCCCTTGGGGCCGTAGACCTTGTGCGCCGTGACGGACATCAGGTCGACCTTGAGCGTGGCCAGGTCGATGGGCAGCTTGCCGGGCGCCTGGGTGGCATCGACGTGAAAGACGATCCCCTTGTCGCGGCAAATCTCGCCGATTTCCGCGATCGGCTGGATGACGCCGATCTCGTTATTGACGAACATCACCGAAACCAGGGTGGTGTCCGGCCGCAGCGCCGCCTTGAAGACATCGAGGTCGATCAGGCCGTTCTCCTGCACGTCGAGGTAGCTCACCTCGAAGCCTTGCCGCTCGAGTTCGCGGCAACTGTCGAGCACCGCCTTGTGCTCGGTCTTCACGGTAATGAGGTGCCTGCCCTTGCCCGAATAGAAGTGCGCCGCGCCCTTGATCGCCAGATTGTCGGATTCGGTCGCCCCCGAGGTCCAGATGATCTCCTTGGGATCGGCATGGATCAGGCGGGCGACTTCCGCGCGGGCTTCCTCCACCGCCGCCTCGGCTTCCCAGCCGTAGGCATGCGAGCGCGACGCCGGATTGCCGAATTTCTCGGTCAGGTAGGGAATCATTTTTTCCGCCACGCGCGGATCGACCGGCGTGGTCGCCGAATTGTCCAGATAGATCGGCAGTTTCAACATTTTCCTTATCTCCGTTTCAAACAGTGGTTTAACTGGTTTACGAGACGGCGAGCGCCGTCAATTGCCGCAATTTCGCCGCCGTGTCGCGCAAGGCGATGAGAAAGGCGTCGACCTGCTCTTGCGTATTGCCCGTCCCGAGGCTCATCCGCACCGCGCCGCGCGCCAGGCCGTCGGACACCCCCATCGCCTTGAGCACATGCGACGGCTCGGGATGGGCGCTCGAACACGCGGCGCCGCTGGCCAGCGCGTAACCGGCGCGATCCAGATGCGTGATCAGGGTTTCGCCGTCGAATCCCGCGAGCGCGAAGCAGACGGTGTTCGGCAGGCGCCGCGCCTCGCCGCCGAAAATGATCGCCCCCTGGGCGCGCAGGCCGTCTTCCAGCCCTTGCCGCAAGGCGGCCAGCCGGGCGGCCCGCTCGGCCAGCCGCCGCGCCGCCAGTTCGCACGCCGCGCCGAAGCCGACGATCGCCGCGACGTTTTCCGTGCCCGAACGCAAACCGCGTTCCTGTCCGCCGCCGGCCACCAGCGCTTCGAGCTCGATCCCCTTGTCGATCACCAGCGCGCCCACGCCTTTCGGGCCGCCGAGCTTGTGCGCCGACACGGTCAGCGCATGCACGCCACAGGCATTCAAGGCGCGGAAATCGAGCGGCGTCTTGCCCAGCGCCTGTACGCCGTCGGTATGGAAAACGGCTTCGCAATGCCGCGCGGCCTGCGCCAGCCGCGCCACGTCCTGCAGCACCCCGGTCTCGTTGTTGGCCAGCATCACCGACACCAGTTTCGGCCTCGACAACAAGCTCTGCCGATACGCCGCCTCGTCCACGCGTCCCTGCTCATCGACGGCCAGCCGGCACAGCAGCCAGCCGCGCCGCGCCAACTGCGCCGCCGGTTCGATCACGGACGGATGTTCGACGGCGCTGACGGCGAGCGCGCCGGGCTTGAGCGAAGCCGCCGCCCCCTTGATGAACAGGTTGTTGGCTTCCGATCCGCCGCTGGTGAACACCACTTCGGTGGCGTGCGCGCCGACCGCCGCGGCCACCTGGCGGCGCGCTTCGTCGACCGCCTGGCGCGCCGCCCGGCCGTATTCGTGCCGGCTGGAGGCATTGCCGAAGCGCTCCGAAAACCACGGCAGCATCGCCTCCAGCACCGCCGGATCGACCGGCGTCGTCGCGTTGTGATCGAAATAGACCGTTGCCGCCATTTTGCTCAGACCAATATCGACAACACGCCGCCGCGCATCCGCGGCCCCCGCGGGCGCGCGTCCTTGAGCAGGGAAACGCCGCCGGGCTTCCGCCGCTGCTTCCCGACCAGGTCGGACAGGCTCACCGACGCCAGGTACTCGTACATCTTGAAATTCAGGGTCGCCCACAGTTCATGGGTCAGGCAGCGCTTCTCGTCCTTGCAGTTCTGCACCCCGCCGCACTGCGTCGCGTCCAGCGCCTCGTCCACGGCGCGCACGATGTCGGCCACCGAAATCCGCTCCATCGGCCGCGCCAGGCGGTAGCCGCCGCCGGGCCCGCGCACGCTGTCGACCAGCCTGCGCCGCCGCAACTTGCCGAACAACTGTTCGAGATACGAAAGGGATATCCCCTGCCGGTCGCTGATGCCCGCCAGGGTCACCGGCTTCGCGCCGCCGTTCAACGCCAGATCGGTCATGGCCGTCACGGCGAAACGTCCTTTGGTCGTCAGTCGCATGCCGCCTCCATCGATATCCGCCTTGATACCCGGTTAGTATCGACAAGCATCGACAAGTTCCCGCGATCGGCCGGCATCAGTCAACGATCCTGCCCAGGTATTTCGGATCGAACTTGTCCGCCGTCGCCAATTCGTCCTCGACGCTGACGCCGGTCGATTCGAGCTTCCTGATCAGCGCCTCGATGCGCCGGTCGGTCTCCACCGCGTGGTCGAGCAGGCCGTGGATGGCCTTGGACAGCGGATCGTCCTGGCTGGTCGACAAGGCATACGCCGAAAAACCCATCTCCCCGGCTTTCTCCTCGCGCCTCTGCGCCTGTTCGCCGTCGATGACGCGCGCCGGATTGCCGACCGCCGTCGTCCCCGGCGGCACGTTCTTCACCACCACCGCGTTGGAGCCGACCTTGGCGTTGGCGCCCACGGTGATCGGCCCGAGCACCATCGCCCCGGCGCCGACGACCACGCCGCTTTCCAGCGTCGGATGGCGCTTGCCCTTGTGCCACGAGGTGCCGCCGAGCGTGACCCCGTGGTACAGGGTCACGTCGTCGCCGATCGCCGCCGTTTCGCCGATCACCACGCCCATGCCGTGGTCGATGAAAAAACGGCGGCCGATGAGCGCGCCGGGATGAATTTCGATGCCGGTCAAGAAGCGGGCCAGATGCGAGACGAAGCGTCCGAGCCAGCGGCAGCGGCGGTTCCACAGCCAGTGCGCGACGCGATGCAGCACCACCGCGTGCAGGCCGGGGTAGCAGGTCAGCACTTCCCACGAGGTCCGGGCGGCGGGATCGCGCTCGAATACCGAGTGGACATCTTCTCGCAGGCGGCTGAACATGGAAAAAAACTCTCCGGTCTTGAGGAACGGCGGATTCTAGAATACCCGACTGCTTTTATCAAGTTTTTTCGCCGGCACTTTCCGTGGGCAGGCGTTTTTCGACGGCATCGAGAATCCCGCGCAGGATGTTGATTTCGTCGCGTTCGAGCGCGGCCCGTCCATAAAGACGGCGCAGCTTGGCCAGCAAACGCTTCGGCTGCTTCGGATCGAGGAATCCGGCGCGCACCATGACCCGCTCCAGGTGCGCGTAAAAGCGCTCGACCTCGTCGCTGCCCGCCGGCGGGGAGTGGAACGGGACGGTCCGCGTCGCTTCCCGAGGCCGCCCGCCGCAGGCCGCCAGCCTCAATTCGTAGCACAGCAGTTGTACGGCGGCGGCGAGATTGAGCGAGGAATAAGCCGCGTCCGCCGGAATGAAGACGCTCCGCTGGCAACGCAGGAGCTCCTCGTTCGACAGGCCGGCGGTTTCGTTGCCGAACACCAGCGCCACCTCGCCCGCGCCGGCTTTTTCCAGGATCAGGGGCGCGGCTTCCCGCGCCTGCAAGCGTTCCGGCCCCAGATTGCGATGCCGCGCGGAAAGCGCCGCCGCGAACACCACGCCGAGAAGCGCCTCGTCGAGCGTCGCGCAGACGACCGCCCGCGCGAGCACGTCGCCCGCGCCCGCCGCCCGCGCGCTGGCCTCGGGGTCGGGAAATTTTTTCGGGCGAACCAGGTACAGGCGCGACAGCCCCATGGTTTTCATGGCGCGCGCGGCCGCGCCGATGTTTCCCGGATGGCTGGGATTCGACAACACGAC
>JAISQQ010000374.1 GCA_031274075.1 Accumulibacter sp. | reverse complement strand
GATTCCCGCCCGGTAGCGCGGATCGTCCTTTATATCGTCCCTTATGCCGGAAGCCTCCGACGATGGGAGCAGCCGGGCGACGCGGGCGGAGCGGCGGGCGTCGAAATCCGGACGCCAGGCTTCCAGCGCCTCGTCTACCTTATCCGGCGCGTTGCACAGCAGCGCCATGTCGCAACCGGCGCTCCAGGCGGCGCTTGCCCGGTCGACGATGCCGCCGGCGACGCTGGCGCCCGCCATCGACAAATCGTCGCTGAAAATCGCGCCTTCGAAGCCCAATTCGCCGCGCAGCTTGGCCAGCCATAGCGGCGAGAAGCCGGCGGGGCGCGAATCCACGCGCGGATAGATCACGTGCGCCGGCATGACGGCGTCGAGCGGAAGTTCGCGGAACGGGCGGATGTCCGGCTCGATCTCGGCGAGGCCGCGCTCGTCGACCGGAATCGCCACGTGCGAATCGGCCTCGGCCCAGCCGTGTCCGGGGAAGTGCTTGCCGCACGCGCGCATGCCGGCGGCGTGTAGTCCGTCGATCAGTCGGCCGGCGAGCAGGATGACCACGCGAGGGTCGGGGTGGAAGGCGCGGTCGCCGATCACGCCGCTGCGTCCCCAGTCGAGGTCGAGGACGGGGGTGAAAGAGAGATCGACGCCGCGCCGCCGCAGTTCGCCGGCCAGCACGTAGCCGATGTCCCGGGCCGCCGCCAGCGCCCGCCGCGGGTCGCGCTCCCATGCGTCGCCGAGACGCCGCATCGGCGGCAGGCGCGTGAAGCCGTCGCGGCAGCGCTGCACGCGTCCGCCCTCGTGATCGATGGCGATCAGCAAAGGCGGCGAGCGCAGCGCGTGAACCTCGGCGCTCAGGCTCGACAACTGTTCCGGCGAGGCGTAGTTGCGGGCGAACACGATCAATCCGCCGACCTGCGGGTGGGACAGGCGCCGCCGGTCGACCGCGCTCAATTCCTGTCCGGCGATGTCGATCATCAGCGGGCCGTGCGGCAGGTCGATGGGCATGGCGAATCGGAAGCCCAGGCGCGCTCAGGCGCTTTCCAGGACGACGAAGGCCACGGCGTAGTCGGCCTCGTCGCTGATCGAAAGCTGGACGGCGAGGCCGCGCTGCGCGAGATAGCGCGCCAGGGCCGGCGCGTAGGCGAAGGCCGGCTTGCCGCGTTCGTCGTGCGTCACCGCGATGTTCGGCAGGCTCGCCGGGGCGGCGACGCCGATGCCCAGCGCCTTGCCGAACGCCTCCTTGGCGGCGAAGCGCTTGGCCAGGAAACGCGCGGGATTGGCGGCCTTGGCGAAATCGGCCGACTCCGACGGCGCGAGCATTTTCTCCGCCGCCCGCGTCCCGTGGCGCTGGTAAAGCCGGGCCAGCCTCGCCACGGCGACGATGTCGACGCCGATGCCGGCGATCATCGCGAACACTCGGCCGGGGCCGGGCAGGCGGCCTCGCGCATGAGGCGCTTCATTTCGCGCACCGCCTCGCGCAGGCCGATGAACACGGCGCGGCTGACGATGGCGTGGCCGATGTGCAGCTCGCGGATGCCGGGCAGGCGCGCCACCGGCTGCACGTTGAAGTAGTTGAGCGCGTGCCCGGCGTTGAAACGCATGCCCAGGCGGCGGATGGCCTCGCCGGCGAGGCGGATTTTCTCGAGCTCGGCCAGCGCCGCCGGGCTTTCCGCGTCGCGTCCCAAGTCGTGGAAGGCGTGCGCGTAAGGCCCGGTGTGGATCTCGCAGACGCGCGCGCCGATCCGCGCCGCGGCCTCGACCTGCGCCAGTTCGGCGTCGATGAACACGCTGCTGATGACGCCGGCCTGCGCCAGCCGCTCGACCGCCCTTTTCAGCTTGCCTTCCTGGGCGGCGACGTCGAGCCCGCCCTCGGTGGTCACTTCGTGGCGGCCTTCCGGAACCAGCATCGCCATCTCCGGCTTGAGCCGGCAGGCGATGGTCACCATTTCATCGGTCGCCGCCATTTCCAGGTTCAGCTTGATCTGCGTCAGGGTGCGCAGTTTTTCCACGTCGGCGTCCTGGATGTGCCGCCGGTCTTCGCGCAGATGGACGGTTATTCCGTCCGCGCCGCCGAGGTGCGCCTCGACGGCGGCCCAGACGGGTTCGGGTTCGTAGGTCTTGCGCGCCTCGCGGAGGGTCGCCACGTGGTCGATATTCACGCCCAGTTCAATCATGGTTCCTGTGACTCCAGAAAAATCTTGCGTGTTTCCAGGCCCTTGCCGCCCAGGCAATGGGCAATCAGGGTTCTCATCAATTGCTTGGCCTCGAGCAGGGAACGCGGATCGGAAAAATCCCCGGCGCCGAGGTCGATCAAGGTCTTTCCGCTGACCATGAGCGCCGCTTCGCCGGACTCGCGCAAGCGGACCGGGCCGCGTTCGATTTCGTAAGCATAATACAGCGCCGGGTCGATGGGCCGTCCCTGCTCGTCGTGCTTCAATGTCAGGCCGTAGCCGAGTTCCTGGAGAAACGAGCGCTCGAAAAGACGGAGGTCCGGCTCTTTCGGCCCTTCGGCGAACTGGCGCAGGGTTTCCGCGTAGACCGAGAACAGGCGCGCGTGGGCGTCTTCGCGCGGCAGCAGATGCAGCAGCAGTTCGTTGAGATAGTAGCCGCAAAGAAGCGCCTTCCCGGACAGCAGGGGCTGCCCGCCCTGCCACTCGGCCTTGACGATCGTCTTGATCTCGCCCTTTCCCGCCCAGGAAAGTTCCAGCGGCTGGAAGGCCATCAACACCCCGCGCAGGATCGAGCGCGGACGCCGCGCTCCGCGGGCGAGCAGGGCGACGCGGCCGAAATCCCGCGCGAAGGCTTCGACGATCAGGCTGGTTTCGCGGAACGGGTAGGCATGCAGCACGAACGCCGGCTGAGCATCGACCTTGTTCCCTTGCATCGCCGCGCTTTCCGCTCCGGGTCAATCGTAGCCGAGGCTCTTGAGCAGACGCTCGTCGTCCGGCCAGCCCGACTTGACTCGCACGAAGACTTCCAGGAAGACCTTGCCGCCGAACAGCCGCTCCATGTCCTGGCGCGCTTCGGAAGCGATGCGCTTGAGCGTCTGCCCTCCCTTGCCGATGACCATGCCCTTGTGCGCCGGCCGGTCGACGACGATGGCGGCGTTGATGTGCCGAAGCGCGCCCTGCTGCTCGAACTTTTCGATTTCCACCATCGCCGCGTAGGGCAGCTCGTCGCCGAGCCAGCGGAACAATTTCTCGCGCAGGTATTCCGCCGCCAGGAAGCGCTCGCTGCGGTCGGTCAGCTCGTCCTCGCCGAAGAGCCTTCCAGCGCCCGGCAGGTGTTTCCTCACTTCGGCGAGCAAATCCTCGATCTGCGTCCCCTTGGCCGCGCTCACGGGAACGATGGCGGCGAAGGGAAATTCTTCGGCAAGACCCGCCAGCATCGGCAGCAGCGCCGCCTTGTCCTTGAGCCGGTCGAGCTTGTTGAGGGCCAGGACGACCGGCCTGTCTTTCGGCAAGAGGCGGACGACCGCCCGGTCCCCGGCCTCGAAACGCCCAGCTTCGATCACCAGGACGACGACGTCGACGCCGGCCAGCGCGCCGGTCACGCCGCGGTTCATCGCCCGGTTCAGCGCCCCGGCGTGGCGCGTCTGGAACCCCGGCGTATCGACGAAGACGAACTGCGCGTCCGGCCGGGTCAGGATGCCGGCGATACGGTGACGGGTGGTCTGCGCCTTGCGCGAAACGATGCTGATCTTTTCGCCGACCAGGCGGTTGAGCAGGGTGGACTTGCCGACGTTCGGGCGGCCGACGATGGCGACGTAGCCCGAATTTGGCTCAGTCATCGACTTGCAGCTTTTCCAGGGCTTTCCCCGCCGCGGCCTGCTCGGCCGCGCGCCGGCTGGCGCCCTGCCCTTCGGCGCGCAGGCGCAGGCTGTCGATCTCGCAAACGATGGTGAACAACTGCGCGTGCGCCTCGCCGTCGGTCCCGGCCAGCACGTATTTCGGCAGCGGCAGGCGCCGGCCCTGAAGATATTCCTGGAGGCAGGTCTTGGCGTCCTTGACCGGCTTTCCCGGAACGGCGCCGAGCAGGCTCTCGTACAGGCGGGTGATCACCCGGCTGGCTTCGTCGAAGCCGCCATCGAGCCACACGGCGCCGAAAACCGCTTCCAGGGCGTCGGCCAGGATCGACGGACGGCTGGCGCCGCCGCTCTTCAATTCCCCCTCGCCGAGCAGCAGGTGATCGCCCAGCGACAAGGACAGCGAGAGCTTGTGCAGGCTGTCCTGTTGGACGAAATTGGCGCGCAGCCGCGACATGTCGCCCTCGGAAATCCGCGGGAAGCGTTCGTAAAGCTGGCGGGCGATCACCGCGTCGAGGATCGAATCGCCCAGAAACTCCAGCCGCTCGTTGTGCGGCGAACCGTGGCTGCGGTGCGTCAGGGCGGTGCGCAGCAGGGAGGCGTCCGCAAAGCGATAATCGAGCGCCCGTTCGAGAGAACTGCTCATTCGCCTCGCAAGCGTTGACTCGACGCCCCCTGGAAATCGATCAGCAGACTGATGTTGTAAAACAGCGGGATGCGTTTCTCGTAGGCGAAGGCGATCACCACGCTGCCGCCTTCCTTGTAGACGTCCAGGTCGGCCGGCGTGATCGTGGTGATGCCATCGACGTAGGCATACTGTTCGTAAAGCCTGCGGATCTCGGCCACCGTCTTGCCTTCGGCGTTGATCGCCGTCGAGGCGACGATCTTCTTGATCTTGTAGAAGTCGAGCACCTCGGGAACCACCTTTGCCGCCAATATGCCCACCAAGGCAAGGACGACGCCCCAGATGATCAGTCCGGACAGGCTAACTCCTCGTTGGTATTTCATTCTCGTATTCCTCATTTGATTGATGATCCCATGCGCTTCGGATCGCTGAAATTGAGCCAGATGAAAAACGCCTTGCCAACAATGTTCTCGTCCGCGACGAAACCCCAGAAACGGCTGTCGGTGCTGTCGTCCCGATTATCGCCCATCATGAAATAATGGCCTTCCGGAACGGTACAGATCACACCCGAATTATTGTAAAGGCAATTCTCCCGATAGGGAAAACGCGAGGCGTTGGAGATGAACGCCGGCGCGTCCCGGTCGTTGAGCACGCGATACTCCGCGGCGTCGATTTTCTCGGTGAACTGCCGCGAATAATACAGGCGTCCGGGGTGCAGGTAATCGTCGATCCGGAGCTTTTCGACCGGCTCGCCGTTGATCGTCAACTGCTTGTTCTGGTACGCCACGCGGTCGCCCGGAACGCCGATCACGCGCTTGATGTAGTCGAGCGACGGGTCCTCCGGATAACGAAAGACCATCACCTCGCCGCGCCGCGGCGTGTTGATGCCGACGATCTTCTTGTTGATCACCGGCAAACGGATGCCGTAGGTGTATTTGTTGACCAGGATGAAATCGCCGACCTGGAGCGTCGGGATCATCGACCCCGACGGAATCTTGAACGGCTCGACGATGAACGAGCGCAGCACGAAGACGATCAGGATGACCGGAAAGAAACTCGCCCCGTACTCCACCCACCAGGGGTCCTTGACGCCGGGCGCGCGGCGCTTGCGGAACACCAGCAGGTCGGCGAACCAGACGGCGGCGCTCGCCACCAATAAACAAAACAGGATCAAGGCAAAATTCACGATGAAGACTCCTTTATTTGCCAACGCGGAGCACCGCCAGAAAGGCCTCCTGCGGAATCTCGACCGATCCGACCTGCTTCATGCGCTTCTTGCCCGCCTTCTGCTTCTCCAGCAGCTTGCGCTTGCGGGTAATGTCGCCGCCATAGCACTTGGCGAGCACGTCCTTGCGCAGCGCCTTGACGTTTTCGCGCGCGACGATGTTCGCGCCGATGGCGGCCTGGATGGCGACGTCGTACATCTGGCGGGGAATCAGCGAGCGCATCCTGGACGCCAGTTCGCGTCCCCGATAGACGGAATTCGCGCGGTGTACGATGACCGAAAGCGCGTCGACCTTCTCGCCGTTGATCAGCACGTCGAGCTTGACCACGTCCGCCGCCCGGAATTCCTTGAACTCGTAGTCCAGCGACGCGTAGCCCCGCGACACCGATTTCAGCCTGTCGAAAAAATCCATGACCACCTCGGCCATCGGCATTTCGTAAACCAGTTGCACCTGGCGTCCATGATAGGTCATGTCGAGCTGGTTTCCGCGCTTCTGGTTGCACAGGATGATGACGTTGCCGATGTAGTCCTGCGGCACGAAAACGGTAATGGTGATGATCGGCTCGCGGATCTCGAGAATCCGCGTCGCCTCGGGAAGCTTCGCCGGATTCTCGATCCGGACGACCTTGCCGTCGCGCGTCGCCACCTCGTACACCACCGTCGGCGCGGTGGTGATCAAGTCCTGGTCGAATTCGCGCTCCAGGCGCTCCTGCACGATCTCCATGTGCAGCAGCCCCAGGAAGCCGCAGCGAAAACCGAAGCCGAGCGCCTGCGAGACCTCGGGTTCGTAATGCAGCGAAGCGTCGTTCAGCTTGAGCTTTTCCAGCGCTTCGCGCAGGAAGTCGTACTGGTTCGCCTCGACCGGATAAAGCCCGGCGAACACCTGTGACTTGATTTCCTTGAAGCCGGGCAGCGGCTCGCCGGCGGGCCGCTCGGCCAGGGTCAGCGTATCGCCGACCTTGGCCGCCTGCAGTTCCTTGATGCCGGCGGTCACGTAGCCGACCTCTCCCGCCGACAGCGAATCCCGCGGCATGGCCTTGGGCGTGAATACGCCGAGCTGCTCGCAAAGATAGTTCGCGCCGCTGGACATCAAGCGCACCCTGTCCTTCGGCCGCAGGACGCCATCGACCACGCGCACCAGCATGACCACGCCGACGTAGTTGTCGAACCAGGAATCGATCAGCAGCGCCTTGAGCGGCGCTTCGGGATCGCCTTCCGGCGCGGGGACGCGCGCGATGATCGTCTCCAGGATGTCCTCGACCCCCAGGCCGGTCTTGGCCGACGCCAGCACGGCGGCCGACGCGTCGATGCCGATGACGTCCTCGATTTCCCGCCGCGCGTTGTCCGGCATGGCGGAGGGAAGATCGATCTTGTTCAGCACCGGAACGACTTCCACGCCGAGATCGATGGCCGTATAGCAATTGGCGACCGTCTGCGCCTCCACCCCCTGGGAAGCGTCGACGACCAGCAAGGCGCCCTCGCAGGCGGACAGCGAACGCGACACTTCGTAGGAAAAATCGACGTGCCCCGGAGTGTCGATCAGATTCAGCCGATACACCTGTCCGCCGCGCGAGCGGTACTCGAGCGCCGCCGTCTGCGCCTTGATGGTGATCCCGCGTTCCCGCTCGATATCCATCGAGTCGAGCACCTGCTCCTCCATCTCCCGGTCGGACAAACCGCCGCAAAGATGGATGATCCGATCGGCCAGCGTCGACTTGCCGTGGTCGATGTGCGCGATGATCGAGAAATTCCGGATGAATTGCAGTTGCATCGT